>JALVUQ010000001.1 GCA_027035575.1 Desulfurellales bacterium
TTGCTCCGTGCAGAGAACCGCATCCAACCTCACCGGCAGCATACAGTCCCGGAATCGGAACCTCTTTATTATCTTTATCCCAGTCAACAACCTGACCGTGAATATTTGTAGGTATTCCGCCCATATGGTAGTGAGCCGTAGGTTGAACGGGAATCGGGTCTTTTGTACAGTCAACACCGACAAATTTATATGCAAGTTCCCAAATGCCAGGCAGTTTGTCCATAATGAAGTCTTTGCCGAGATGGTCGAGTTTTAGAAGAACGTGGTCTTTTTTAGGACCTACACCGCGGCCTTCTCTAATCTCTGTTGCCATACCCCTGGAAACAACATCGCGAGATGCAAGGTCAAGAACGTGAGGAGCGTATTTTTTCATAAATCTTTCGCCTTGAGCGTTAAGCAAGTATCCGCCTTCACCTCTGACACCCTCTGTGATAAGGTTTCCGACACCGTAAATTCCTGTCGGGTGAAACTGAATGAATTCAGGGTCTTTTATTGGAATACCGGCTTGTGCGCACAGCTTCCAGCCAATACCGGTGTTAACGTGTGCATTGGTGTTTGTTCTGAAGTTTCTTGTGTTACCGCCTGTAGCAAGTATCGTAGCATATGCAAAGAAGATATGAACACCGCCGTTAACCATATCCCAAGCTACAACACCCATAACGGTGCCTTCTTCGTTTCTTAAAAGCTTCAGTGCGTAATATTCCGAATAGTAGCTTACATACTGAACAATATCAGGTCTCAATGTTCTCTCGAACAGTGTGTGGACTATAGCGTGTCCCGACCTGTCTGCAACAGCCGTAGCTCTGTGGGCAATGGACTCACCGAAGTTTCTTGTCTGTCCTCCGAAAGCCCTCTGATAAGCCGTACCTTTTTCTGTTCTTGAAAAAGGCATTCCCCAGTGCTCAAGCTCTATAATAGTTTTCGGCGCGTTCTTTGTAAAAAATTCCATTGCGTCCTGGTCGCCTATGTAGTCACCACCTTTTACGGTGTCGTACATATGCCAAATCCAGTAGTCCTCATCCATATTCGCCAAAGCAGCGTTGATGCCGCCTTGAGCCGAAACCGTATGAGACCTTGTCGGAT
>JALVUQ010000002.1 GCA_027035575.1 Desulfurellales bacterium
CAATAGCCATAGGTGTACTTGCCGTACTAGGCACAGCATCTATAACAGCCCTACTAACCCCAATAGAGCACTTAACAAGTGAAATGGCAGGACGCTTAAGCCCAACAATACTAGACCTCTTTATAGCCATAGTCTCTGGTATTGCTGCCGCATATGTTAAAAGCAACGACAAAATACTAGGCTCACTAGCCGGCGTAGCAATTGCCGTAGCCCTTGTGCCACCAATAGCAGTTTCAGGTATCGGCATAGGCTGGGGCGATTGGCATATGTTCTACTCTGCATTTTTACTATTTACAACAAACTTAGTAGGCATAACACTAGCAGCCGCCCTAACCTTCATGACACTAGGCTTCTCCCCACTACACCTTGCTAAAAAAGGTGTAACAATTTGGCTAATAATAGTAGCAATTATAGCAATACCGCTATATAGCTCATTTAAACAGATGAAATCTGACACACAAATACAAAGCATGCTAACAAACCTAACATTTAGGCTAGACAAACACGAAGTAAACCTAAACAATATAAAAGTAATACATCAAGGCAAGAGAGAAAAAATAGAGTGCGAAGTAATAAGTACAGGAATATTATCTAAAGAAGAGAAAAAAACTCTAAAAGAGGCAATCTTAAAAAGCATACATAAACAGGCTACTGTTATTGTGACTTTTAGGTATAAATTGTAGAACTAGAGTTTTACTTGTGACTCAGTTGACCTGTGTTATTGATAGTTGTTTAGTATAGGCTCACAAATGAAATTTGGGAGCCAGTAAAATATAGTTACAAAATTATACCCTAATATAGATAAAGCACTTAATAGAAGTAACAGATAAAATTATTGCCAAATATTTACAACTGTTTGAATAAACGGGACGACCACACAGGTCGTCCCCTACAAGTAGAAATAGCCTAGTTATATCTAACCCGTAGGGGCAATCCCTTGTGGTTGCCCACAAGTTTAAATTACCTACAAAATATCAAAACAACTCAAATATTATATCCGCTTGAATTAGTAACTTTAGTTAGTAAGAAAATACTTGCTATTACTATCACCAGACCCCTATTGCTTTCAGAGG
>JALVUQ010000003.1 GCA_027035575.1 Desulfurellales bacterium
CTCTCTTTTTCCTCGCCGTAAATCTTTTTGGCATTTTGTACAATGCCTACCGGTATGCCATACCTCAAAGCTGTCTCAAAAGCATAACTTTTGCCGATAGTTCCTTTTAAAAACCTATAAGTGGGGATTCTATTTTTTTCATCATAAAGTGCCGCATAAAGCTCTACCTCATCATAAGTAGCTAACATTGAAGAGAGTCTTTTGTGGTGAGTTGTAATGACGAGCTTTATATCTTTTTTTATAAGCTCATCCAAGATAGCCTTAAAAAGTACCGCTGCTTCGTCGCTATCAGTTCCTAGCTCTATCTCATCTACTCCCACAAGTGCATCTTTGGTGCTAAAAAGTTTATGAAATTCACTCATTCTTCCCGCAAATGTAGATATATCATTTTTTACACTCTGCGGGTCATCAACTATGGGTATGATATACTTAAAATTTCCCACCCTTGAACTTTTAGCATCTATTTTCATGGGGATTAAATACTTTGCCAAAAAAGCAACACTAAGGATAGACTTCAAAAGCATAGTCTTTCCGCCTGCATTTACTCCAGTGATAAAAAGTACCTTTTTTGTAAATTCAAGTGATACGGCTCTTGGTTCTTTTAAAGCCGGATGTTTAAAATCTTTTATAACTATATCTTTTTTGCTATTTGGCAATATAAAATTAAGCTCTTTTGCTTTGGAAAATGCAACTCTTGCTTGATAGTGATCAAACTTATCAAACTCTTTATCGATAAATTTTAAAAATTTTAAAAATTTACTAAAGATAGATGATATTTTCTTCTCATATCTATATCTTATCTGCTCTTTTTTGCTTAGCAACTCTTTTTGTCTATCTTTTATCTTTTTAACACTCTCAGGCACTACATAAAAAAAACCGCTTGAACTTCTACCGATAACTGAAGCTTTTAAGATATGGTTAAAACCGCCGCGAACTAGCAAACACTCCTCATTTTGAAGATAGTGTATCTGAGTATCTGCTAGATAAGGTGTCAGTTTATGGGAGTTTAAGACTCTTTTTAGGGCTGATCTTAACTCCTCTTTTACTCTTTTTAAAGA
>JALVUQ010000004.1 GCA_027035575.1 Desulfurellales bacterium
CCGACTTTTACGGCATCTCTATCATGATATTTTTTGTCAACCTTTTTACAAATATTGATACAATTATACTTTTTAGTTTATATCCTATATTGCTTCTTTTGGCTCTTTACCTTTCTATATATTATGTAATCAGGGATTATAGCGAATCAAAATATGTAGCGTTATTTGCCGTAATGGTTCATGGGATTTTACTTATGAGCCCATGGTCAAACTTTTTTTTAGGAAAAGTAATATCTACCTCTATTCCTGATATTGTAAATTTTTTCGGCTTAAAATTTTATATGCCTAAAGCCTTTGAAGCAGTTTCAAGAGGTATATCAAACGCTCATGTACCTTACATGAGATATATGGCTGGAATGGCCTATGAACATGCATCAGTTTTTGCTTGGTTAAATGCTTACTTTTTTATAAAAATTTTTCAAACAAAGCTTTTTAGATATATAATATTATATACCTTATCTTTGATGATGGTCTTTACATTTCACGGTGGTGCAGCTATCATCTTGGTCATTGTAAGTATATTGCTAACTATAAATGCTGTTATCTTTAGAAAGATAAATTTTACTCTTTTTAAACAAGGGCTTTTAGGCATATTTATAGCTTCAGTTGCAGGAAATGCTTGGCTTCTTTCTATGATAAAATACGGTGTACCTGAAAAAATAGGTGCTGCAGCTCCTATTATAGATAAATTAATCGGTGGAAGAAATGTACAAAATACCATAGCATTAGGCTCCTTCATAGTTTCTATCATAGATATAACTAAAGTTCATTTAACACTATTTGCTATGCTCATAATAGCCTTTATCATCTCCTTTTTTACAAAAAGAAGATTTATCAATACATCAATGCTACTTATAACAGCAGGAATTTTTCTTATCTATTTCGGAACAAATTTAGGAATGCCAAAACTTGTAAGGCATAGTAGATTGGCTGAGTATATGTTTTTTGCCATTACTATTCTTTTTTCATTTTATTATTTATATTTTATCCAAAAACCTATCTTTTTCATTTTTAAAAAAAATATAAGACAAGTCATGATGATACTAAGTTATCTTATT
>JALVUQ010000005.1 GCA_027035575.1 Desulfurellales bacterium
TTATCATAATCCAATGCTTGAATAGTTAAATTAAATTCACTTCCGGCTTTTATTTTGGAAGGTATGTTTGTAATTGCAAAAATTTGGGGTCTAATTGCAAAATCATCACTGGAATTTGCTTCTTGAAGTGTGGCATTTGGCAGATATTTCATTTTACCCTCTATATAAACTTCAATACACTTAACCGCACTATTCACTTTTACATTTTTTATTTCCACTTCTCCGCTAATATTAGTATCAGGACAAGAATTATTGCTACTATCATCACAAATGATTTGCTTTTTATATATATCTCCGCTACATTTAGTATCATCTCCACCATTATAATAATCCAAAACTACTTTTGTAATATTTGCTTCTTGTGGTGTATTTGTATCTTTGTTTTTTGAAAGAATATAAATATTGAAAGGTTTATTTACAATCTGAGTTGTTAGATTATTGTCCCAATCGCTAACTGCATCTTTTCCGCCAGATGTTACTGCGTTAAAATAGTAATTTACATTAGACGAATTATTATTCCCGCAACTATTTTGACAACGAGAAAGAGGCGAATTATCCACTACATTATTATAATCATATTTATTTGAATTCAATCCTTGCCAATAATTTCCATTCCAATCATAACCCGCAACGCTGGATTTTGCCAATTTATTCACTCTCGGCCCGTAAAAACAATTATTATTGATATGAACGTCATTGGAACCATTCATTTGAAGATAAAAGGAATATTGAACGGTCCTGGCATTACCCAAATATTTAAAACAACTTCCGGATACTTTGAGGGATTGATGATCTTTCAATTTTAATCTTACCGGCTCATCTGTGGAACTTTCAAAATAAGAATTTTCAAGTTTTATATCGACTTGTTGATTGTTCATTAAACTTAAAGCTTTTTTATATGCTATAACGTTAGTGTTTTTAATATATAAATCATATTTATTTTCTTTGATATTCCCGT
This sequence comes from Desulfurellales bacterium, assembly GCA_027035575.1. GTDB lineage: Bacteria > Campylobacterota_A > Desulfurellia > Desulfurellales > Hippeaceae > S144-51. Next base: position 959 of record JALVUQ010000005.1, read on the forward strand.
ATATATTTCCTTTAAGTTTTATACCGTAACCGTCTTTTGAAGTAAAATTACTATTTTCCAATAATAATCCTTTATCAATATCTTTGCGACACTCCAATG
>JALVUQ010000006.1 GCA_027035575.1 Desulfurellales bacterium
TTCGCGCTCATACTCTCCGTAAATTATGGGAGGTCTGAGTATCTTTAGGTCAAAGTCGCAAACATATTTCATTAGCTCGTATTCGCCTTTTAATTTTGAATATCCGTAGTGCGAAACCGGTTTGTCTAAATTATCAGGACCCCTTGCAGCTAATGAGGAGAGATATACGATGTTTGTAACCCCGGTCTCTTTTGCTGCCAAAGCCACATTTTTCGTGCCGTGCGCATTAATTTTATAAAGATTATCTATGTTGTGGCTTTTAATCAATCCGGCTATGTGCACAACACAATCTATACCTTTCATTGCTTCTTTTAAAGAATTTATGTCAGATATGTCGCCCAAAGATATGTCAACGGCACCCTTTAATAAACTTTCGGCTTTTTCTTTGTTTCTAACAAAGGCTCTTACGTTGTAAGAGTCAGAGAGAACATTAACGGTGTTAATCCCTACAAATCCGGTGGCTCCTGTCACAAGAACGTTCATTTTTTCCAATAAACCCTCGCCGCCTTTTCGTCTTCTTTGTACTGTATCGTAAGCTCTCCCTTGTAGGCTCTTTTTACGGCTTTGCCGATTGATGTTGCAAGGTGTTCGAATGTGGTGTAGATAATTAGTTCATCATCGCCTTTTTGCTCTATTTTACCGATACGCCTTAAGGGATTTGCAATCTGTGCGGAAGCCTCTTTATTTTTTATGAGATTTAGAATCTCATCTTTCTTTGTCTTTAAAAGTTCGCTTTTTAAATAAAGTATGCCACCGAAGTAGCTGTCATTGATTCTTCTGCAAGCGGGGCACAACTGCTTGGTATAATCATCGGGAGGGTCTGTCTTTTTCCACTTACCATCAATAAAAACCAACTTGCACTGAGGACATACAACCACGCCTTTGTGTTTTTTCGAGGAAAGATAGGGTCTCTCATTGTACGCATAGATATTACTCTTCATCTTCTCCTCCTTTTTTCACTCAAACGTTTCCTTGAGTGAACTGAATTTTTTATAGATGTCGTTGACAATATCTATAGGGTTTTCTTCGTAAAAGTCCAAAAATCGTGCAGACGGAGTTGTGTTTATTAAAGCCAAGTCTTTTTGAGGTTCCTTTTTGCCAATGCCCATTAAATTGATTATAAAATCCGAAAGGTTAACCAAAGCGGCTTTTTTTAGAAAATCTTTGTTAACCGAGTTAAAATCGAGATGGTGAAAACCCACGGCGTCAATTATGCTCTGCTCGAAATTCCAGGTTTCAAGGAGATATGAACCGACATCGGCGTGGTTGTATCCATAAATGTTATCTTCGAGTATGTTTATGGGTGAATCGCTGTCGTATGAGTCTTTCAGCAGTTTTTCGTATCTTTCTTGGTCGGCTTTTTTGAATACCACCTTTCCTATATCGTGAAGAAGCCCCATTATGTAGCCGGAACCTTCATCCGTAATTTTTAGTTTTTCATTTAAAACAGAGGCTGCAATAGCCACTCCCAAAGAGTGCTCCCACAGCAGTCTGTCGAAAAAATCCGATGATGAAAAAACACTCTTTGTACTTACCATCACAACAACCTTTTTAACCTCTTCAAAACCTATAAGTGCAATGGCATCCGATAGATTTTTCACTCTGTTTGCAAAGTTGTAAAATGCCGAATTAGACACTTTCAGCACATAGGCTGCCAGCACAGGGTCTAAAGAGATGGCTTTTGCAAGTTGATATGCGCTTAAATTATCGTCTTCAAACAGTCTCAATATCTTCATTGCAACTTTCGGGAATGCAATATTGTCGGAAACCTTTGTTATTAAATCTTTGATAGTTACCTTCATCCTTTCACCTCGACTTTCTTATTTATAGTATATAGACATAAACTTTACTTTTCAATAGATATTTAAGATAAATTCCAAAAAAATCGAATTTACGGGCAGTTGTTCGTTTTGCATTCTTTGTAATGGTTTTGTAATGTTTTGAAGATTATATTACAATGGTAAAAAAAGGGGTTTTAAAGTTGAGATTGCTTGTCGTTGAAGACGAAAAAACACTTGCTAATTTAATAAAAGAAGGTCTTGAAGAGGAAGGGTTCAGCGTTGATGTGGCATACGACGGCCAAGAAGGTCTGTTTATGGCGCAAAACGAACCGTTTGACCTTGTCGTCCTCGATATAATGCTGCCAGAAACAGACGGGATAGAAATTTTAAAGAGTATGCGCAAGAATAAAATCAATACACCTGTTTTGATGCTTACGGCAAAAAGTGACGTTGAGGATAAGGTTTCGGCTTTAAATATAGGTGCGGACGATTATCTTACAAAGCCTTTTTCTTTTGACGAACTGCTTGCAAGAATCAAAGCCGTATTGAGGAGAAACTTCAAAGAGGCTTCAAACATAATACGTATAGCCGATTTGAAGTTGGATTTATCAACAAGAGAGGTTGAAAGAGCCGGCAAAAAGATAGATTTAACCGCAAGAGAGTATGCCCTGCTTGAATACCTTGTTCTCAACAAAAACAGACTGCTGACAAGGACGGATATAACAGAGCACATATATAACTACGAGTTTGACTTCGACAGCAACGTTGTGGATGTGACCGTAACGAGACTGAGAAAAAAGATTGATAAGGATTTTGAAAAAAAACTGATTCATACGGTTAGAGGGGCAGGGTATATGATTAAAGAGGAGGAGTGATTTTGCGCTCTATTAAAGCAAAGCTCATAGTTTTATACTCTTTGGTTATGATTGCGGTCTTGTCGGTTTTGTCAATTATTTTATTTATAAGTTTGAGAAATATCGTATATAAGCCGATTGACTCAAATCTGCTCAAAAGGGCAAAATCTATAGACTCGATGATAAAAAATAACAGCTTTCGCTTCAGCTTTTCAGACATAAACGGAAATAAATACAGCTTCAGTTTTTCCGACAACAGGCTTTGGGTTTACTCATCAAGATATTCCAAATACTTTTTTCAAATACGCTCTCTACAAGGCGAGACGCTTGAAAAATCCCTCTCGCTCGGCAAGATGTCCCTTCCGTTTAACAAGAATTTTAAGAGGTTTGAAAACATAAACTTTAAAGGAAAGACTTTGAGATTATTAAACTATGTTGACCCGTACGACAAGATGATAATACAGATTGCATACGACACAGGCAGAGAAGCAAAGATTCTAAACAACTTCACGCTGCTTTTATTTACATCCATACTATTGATTATGATTGCCTCGGCTATAGGAGGATTTGTGGTGTCAAGCAAAGCCTTAAAACCCATCAACGACATCAGCTTAAAAATCAGCAGAATCTCTAATGAGAATTTGAACGAGAGTATATCCGTTGACGGTGTTCCGTATGAACTTGAGGTTTTGGTATCCTCTTTCAATGATATGTTAAAGAGGCTCGATAAAGCCTTTAAACAGCAGAAGAGATTTATATCCGATATATCACACGAGTTAAAAACACCGCTTTCGGTTATCCTGATGCAGGCTGATATGGCTTTGAAGAAGGAGCGAAGTCCTGATGAATACAGAAAAGCCATTGAATCAATAAGAGAAAAAACTGATATGATGTCGAAGCTGATAGAGAAAATGCTGCTTTTGGCTTCGCTTGAATCTAAATACAACAAGATGTCCTTTTCTGAAGTCTTACTTGAAGATTTGATTAAAGAGGCGATAGCTCTTTTTGCCCACAAAGCTGATAAAAAGGGTATAACAATCAATATTGACATAAAAGACAGATGCAGTGTTAAGGCTGACAAAATTACTCTGCTTGAGGTTTTTTCCAATATTCTTGATAACGCCGTAAAATACAACAAAGAAAACGGAAAAATAGATGTTTCGGTTAACAAAACAGAGCGGTTTGCCGTTATAGAGGTTAGGGATACGGGCATCGGTATTCCCAAAGACAGACTCGGCAAGATAACAGAAGAGTTTTACAGGATTGATGAGTCTCGCTCCAAAAAGACAAGCGGATTTGGTCTCGGTTTGAGCATAGTTAAAAGAATTGTTGAACTGCATAACGGAAAACTTGAGATTGACTCTGAAGAAGGAAAATATACCTCCATCAAAATTTTTCTGCCGATAGCTTAGCTTTGTAATCATTTTGTAATAATCGAGTTGTATAATATGCCCAAAATTACGGGAGGTGAGTTATGGTTAAGGGTTTTATTTTTGGTGGAGTTTTGACAACGGCAATTATGTTTAGCGGTCTTACTTTTGCCGCATCAAGCATAAATACGGACAGTCTGCTTGGAATGGGCAGGGTGAATATACAAAAAACAATCGACAGCGTATCTATGGGTAGGCTGCTTAAAGCAGAGCAGGAAAACGAGGAAGCTTTAACATACAAGATTAAAAATTCTTAAATCTTATTGAAAGTGTGAGAAGCCTAGATTATTAAAATTAAAAAAATTTTTTTGGAGGTGTTGAGATGTTACATTTGAAACGTTTGAGATTTTTGATTGCTTTGATGGTTTTCTCTTTTATGACATCCACAACGTTTGCAGCCTGTCTGCCGGATATTAAGGATGTTGCCAAAAAAGCACTACCGGCTGTCGTAAACATCAGTACAACGCAGATTGTGAACAACTACAATCCTTTTGAGGGTTACGGGTTTAACAATAACGACCCGTTTGACCAGTTTTTTAAAAACTTCTTTAACAATATTCCTCAAAAAAGGAAGATTCATGCGCTCGGTTCAGGGTTTATTATTTCAAAGGACGGGTACATACTCACAAATTATCACGTTATAAAAAGAGCCACCACGATTAAGGTAACGCTGCTCAAAACGGGGGAGGTATATACGGCAAAGATAGTAGGAACAGACCCGAAGGCAGATATTGCACTGATAAAAATAAAACCGAAAGAGAAGCTGCCTACTTTAAGTTTGGGCGATTCATCCAAATTAGAGATAGGAGATTGGGTTGTTGCAGTCGGTAATCCGTTCGGCTTAAACGGAACGGTAACAGCCGGTATTATAAGTGCCAAAGGCAGGGTTATAGGAGAAGGTCCTTTTGACCATTTCCTGCAAACAGACGCTGCCATTAATCCGGGTAACTCCGGAGGTCCTCTGCTTAATATGGAAGGAAAGGTTATAGGCATAAATACGGCTATCGTTGCAGGAGGGCAGGGCATAGGTTTCGCAATTCCAATAAATATGGTTAAAAGCGAGATGCCGTTTTTGATGAAGGGAGAGAAGGTTAAACGCGGTTATCTCGGCGTTATGATTCAACCTTTAACAGCCGAAGCGGCAAAAGAGCTCGGCTTGAAAAATATCAACGGTGCAATAGTATCTCAGGTCTTTAAAAACTCAGCCGCATACAAAGCCGGGTTAAAACCCGGTGACATAATTGTCAGTGTAAACGGTAAACCGATACG
>JALVUQ010000007.1 GCA_027035575.1 Desulfurellales bacterium
GCAAAATTATTAACAAAATCACGCACAAATTCCAATTTCGCCACGTTTGATGCAAGCATACCGCACTCCTCCGTGCGTATAAACGTTTCCACATCTTTTCCTTTGTATTTAATAACTATTCTGTCTTTTTTTTCTACGGTAATGTTTAATTTGTCAAGCTCTTCTTTTGTGGGATTTAAACCAAGCACAAACCCAATCGTTCTGTACAGTGCTCCGGTGTCTATATGCAAAAATCCGTCTCGTTTTGACAACAGCTTCGCAAGTGTGCTTTTCCCGCTGGCAGCAGGACCGTCTATTGTAACAATAAACCTATCGTTCATCGATTGATTCTTTAAATAAGCGAGCCCTTTTTAAATAGTGCATCACAGCCTCGCTGTCGTCTTTTTGTATCATCTCTTTTAGCCTGTTCATATGCCCTATGAATTCGTCAATGCTCTCTGCTACACTCTTTTTATTGAGCAAAAATATGTCGCTCCACATCTTCTCACTCGATGCCGCTATTCTTGTGAAATCCCTGAATCCGCCACCTATAAATTTAAATTTCTCGTTGTTTTTCTCCTCTATCAAACCGACAAGATTATAAGCTATAATATGAGGGAGGTGACTTATATATGCAAAAACCCAATCGTGCTCGTCCGCGTCCATAATTTCAACCCTCATACCCAACGCTTTTACAAAATTTTCAACCTTCTTTTTGGCAAACTCGTTTATACCCTCAAACGGCGTAATTATGCAGTAAGCATTGCTAAAAAGACCCTTTTTTGCTGCTTCGACGCCGAATTTCTCAATTCCTGCAATAGGGTGTACGGGTACGTAGTGTATATCCTGTTTTATATCTTTCTTAATTTTCTCAACTATAGCGCCTTTAACACTTCCCACATCAATTACGATAGAGCCTTTTTTCAGTTTATCAAACGCCATTTTTAGTATATCGCAAATTGAACTTACAGGTGTTGCCACTATAACAAAATCACAAATCGAAAGTTCGTCAAGCGAGCCGTATCCGTCTATAATGCCGTGTTTAAGCGCCGTATCTAGACTCTTTTGGTCGTTATCAAAGCCTATAATGCTTTTTGCAAGATTGTTATTTCTTATCTCAAGTGCCATTGACGAGCCTATAAGCCCTACACCTATTATTCCTACGTTATCAAACACCCAAAACTTCCTTTAGACTGTTTATAAATATCTCGTTTTCTTTTAATGTGCCTATCGTTACCCTTAAAGAGGTTTTGTACCCGTATCCTGCCATAGACCTGACTATAACGCCTTTTTTCAGCAGCTCTTCATAAACGGCATTTGCATCTTTCTTGACATCGAAAAGAATAAAGTTTGAATAGGTTTTAACATAATCTATACCCATTTTGTTAAATTCATAATAGAGGAACTCTTTTCCTTCTCTGTTCAACTCCACGCTCTTTTTTATATGCTCTTCATCGTCCAGCGCCGCAATTGCAGCCTCCTGAGCCAAAAGGTTAACATTAAACGGCGGTCTGGTTCTGTTTAAAAATCCTACTATATCGCTTTGAGCAATGCCGTATCCTATTCTTAAACCGGCAAGACCGTAAGCCTTTGAAAATGTTCTTAAAATAATGACATTGTTATTTTTATATAAATCGAGCAGCTCTTCATAGTCATCTTCTTCAATGGCATATTCGTAATACGCTTCATCTATGACAACAAGGCAATTACTGCCAGATTGTTCAATAACCCTTTCAATATCGCCTTTCTTTATAATTGTTCCCGTAGGATTGTTCGGCGTGTTTAAAAAAATTATGCGCGTGTTTTCATTTATGTTTTCAATTAAAGCGTCTATGTCATATTTGTAGTTTTTTAAAGGCAGTTCTTTGATTTTTTTATTAAAAGCCATACCGATAAGCTTATACTCTATAAACGTCGGATAGCAGTATAGAATTTCATCCTCTTTTTTTGTAGCAAACGTTCTGTAAATCAACTCCAAAAGTTCATCCGAACCGTTGCCGAAAATTATGTTATCCTCTCCTACTCCGAGCTTTTTTGACATTTTCTTTTTAAGGTAGTATGAATTTCCGTCAGGGTATAGATAAACATTCTCAGCGGATTTTTTAATAGCTTCAACTGCTTTTTTGGATGCGCCAAGCGGATTTTCATTTGATGCAAGTTTGATTATTTCACCGTCAAGACCAAGTTCTCTTTTAAGCTCTTCAATTGGCTTTCCGCCCTCATAAGGCTTTAGTTTTAAAATAAAATCCTCAACTATCACAATATCCTCCGTATAAACAACCGATTTGTTTTGGTGTTTGACTATAAAACGGTAATACCGGCTTTTCCTGCCTCTTTGGTTTTATAGAGAGCTTCATCAACCCTTTCTAAGATGGATTCCAAAGTGTCGTTATCCTTAACACTCGTTACGCCTATGGATACAGAACATTTAAACTCCACACTTCCTTTTTTAAACGCCACCGAATTAAGCGTGGATTGAATCTTTTTGGCAACGGCTTTTGCGCTTTCAATGTCCGTTTCCGGCAAAACAATAATAAATTCGTCTCCCCCGTACCTTATGCAGACATCGCTTTTCCTTGTTATTCTTTGGAGTAAAGACGCAAAATCCCTCAATACAACATCCCCTGCTGCATGCCCGTATAAATCGTTTACCTTCTTAAAATCATCCAAATCAAGCATTATAATACTGAAAGGCTTCGAGTATCGTTTGAAGTTATAGACCCCCTCTTCAACAACCCTATCCATATACCTTCGTAAATACAGCCCTGTCAGATAATCTTTTAATGACAGCTCTTTTAAACTGTCGATGGACTCTTTCTGTTTCTCCAAAACGTTTCTTGCGGCTTCAAGCTCTGCCTTTAAAGACATATTGACATACTTAATCTTCTCTATCTCATTCACTATGTTGTTGTCTATATTCAACGAACCTATAGTTTCAAAAACATTGCTATGTTCGCTCTCGGTTTTTTTGATAGACTCTTCTATATTGAGCGTAACATCCTTAACATTTCTCGCTATATCGAGAATTTTTTGCTTCAGTTTTTTGACATTTTCCTGCTCTATGTCCATACTGCCGTATAAAAACTTGTGGAGTTCCTGCTCGTCCATTCCGTATTCAAGTGCTGTCTCCGTAAAAACCTTGTAGTAATTAAACGGTGTAAAAGCAAGATTCTTTTTTGTTATCCTATAGAGTGATTCCTTGATGATGGCGGTTAGTTTTTCACTACTGTTTTTCATCTAAAAACCTCACGCTATCAGCCGTAACAACCCTTCTCAAATCGTTTTCGGCTGTTCTTACAAGTAAAAAGCCGTTTTTGTCAATGCCCTCGGCAATCCCTTCAACCTTTTCGTTTGCACTTATAACAAGAACCTTTTTGCCTATTGTAGTGTCGTAATTCTCCCACATTTCAATAACCTTGGACTCACCGTCCGATTCTATCAATTTAACCAAATTCTCCAGATAGTAGAGAATATTGACCAAAAGCTGTGCTCTGTCTATCTTTTTACCAAGTTCAAGATAGATGCTTGTTGCCGTATCTTTAATATCGTCGGGAACACTCTCCAAATTAGCATTAACTCCAAACCCGATTACAACGGATTTTATTATTCCCGATTCACTTTTCGTTTCAATCAAAACGCCCGCAATCTTTTTAGCGTTAACTATTACGTCGTTTGGCCATTTAATTTTAGCATTATCTATTCCAAAATCACTCAATGCTTCAACAATTGCTATCGAGGTTGCAAACATAAGAGCTATGGATTTTACAGAGCTCATATTATGGGGCTTATAAACCAAAGAAGCGTAAATATTAACACCTCTCGGTGATAACCACTTCCTTTTTTGCCTTCCCCTGCCGTCTGTTTGCTCCTCAGACACAACAAGCAGTCCGTTGTCGCACCCCTTCTCAATCATATATTGAGCCTCGTCCATAGTTGAAGATGTCAATCTGAAATACTCTATGTTGCTGCCGAAGATTTTTGTGTTCAGCCTTCTTTTTATTTCATAGGGTATGATTATATCAACTCCCTCTTCCACAAGCTTATACCCCACGCTTCTTTTTGCCTCTATCTTATATCCGAGCTTTTCCAACCCCTTAATCCTGTTCCATACTGCAATTCTGCTAATATTTAATTTTTTGCATATGGTATCGCTTGTAATATACTTTCCTATGTTTTTATACAGCTCATCCAATATAACACTATTCATCACACCTCTTTTCTTAAAGCCTTATTAAGCAGTTTAATTGCACAAAACTTCCCGCACATAGTACACACATCATTTTCTTCCGGTATGGAAGAGTCTCTTTGACTTTTAACATATTCAGGGTCGATAGACAAGTTTATCATACTCTCCCAATCCAGAGATTTCCTTGCTTTGCTCATCTTTAAATCCCACTCAAAAGCACCGGGGATTTGCTTTGCAATATCAGCCGCATGAGCTGCAATTCTTGTAACTATAACACCCTCTCTCACATCTTCGGGTGTGGGCAGTCTTACGTGCTCGGCTTTGGTAACATAACACAAAAAATCAGCTCCGTTTGCAGCCATCAAAGCCCCGCCGATAGCGCTTGTTATGTGGTCGTATCCCGGCGCAATGTCCGTCACAACAGGACCTAAAACATAAAACGGTGCGTTATCGCAGAGACTTTTTTCTATCTCGGCATTTGTTATAACCTGATTTATGGGAACGTGTCCGGGTCCTTCTATCATAGATTGAACGCCCGCATCAAGAGCTCTTTTGTGCAGCTCCCCAAGCAAAATCAACTCGTGAATCTGTGCTCTGTCTGTAGCATCCGCAATGGCGCCGGGTCTGAACCCGTCTCCCAAAGAGAGTGTAACGTCATATTTTTTGGCTATTTCCAAAATTCTGTCGAAATCTTCAAACAACGGGTTCTGTTTCTTGTTGTAAAGCATCCAGACAGACAAAAAAGAACCGCCTCTTGAAACCACATCTTCAACCCTGCCCTGCTGAATAAGCCTCTCAAGAGTTTCAAGGGTAACACCGCAGTGAAGCGTCATATAATCTATGCCGTCTTGTGCCTGTTTTTCTATTGTGTTAAACATATCGTCTTTAGTCATATATGCAACACTGCCTTTTCTCTCCGCCGCTTCAACGGCTATTTGATAAATAGGAACGTTGCCCACAACAATCGACGACTCTTTAAGTATTCTTCTTCTTATGTAATCCAAGTCTCCGCCTGTAGATAAATCCATAACCGAATCGGCTTTTGCCGATACGGCAGCCTTCAATTTCTTCAGTTCGTTTTCAAGCTG
>JALVUQ010000008.1 GCA_027035575.1 Desulfurellales bacterium
TTTTTATAAGGTGCGACTTTAACGTGCCTATGGACGATAACTCCAATATTACCGATGACAACAGAATAAAGCAGGCGTTATATACGATAAAATACGCAATAGACAACAAAGCAAAGGTTGTTTTAAGTAGTCATTTGGGAAGACCAAAAGGAGTAAGAAAACCGGAGTATTCTCTTCTTCCGGTGGCAAAAAGGTTATCCACGCTTTTGGACAGGAAAGTCGATTTTGTAGAGGATTGCATAGGCGATAGGGTTAAGACAAAAATAAATTCTATGAAACCGGGTGATGTTTTACTCCTTGAAAACCTTAGGTTCTATGAAGGCGAGGAGAAAAATTCCGAGGATTTTGCAGAAAAACTCTTGCAGCTTTTCGATGTCTATGTAAATAATGCTTTCGGTGTTTGCCACAGAAAGCACGCATCTGTCTATGCTCTGCCGAAAATAGCAAAAACTGCCGTCGGCGGTTTCTTGCTTAAAAAAGAGATTGAATACTTTAATAAAATACTCAATGCAAAAGACAGACCGTTTGTCGCCATTGTAGGCGGAGCAAAGGTCTCAGGCAAACTTGAATGTTTAAAAAATCTTATAAATAAAGCCGATAAAATTATCATAGGCGGTGCTCAGGCTTTCACCTTTTTGAAGGCTGTGGGTTATGAAGTCGGGCAAAGCCTCGTTGAGGACGAATTGATTCCGGCTGCTTCGGAGATTCTCAAAACGGCGAAGGATAAAAATGTAAAGTTCTATCTGCCTGTCGATTTTGTATGTTCCAAAGATATTAAGGATACGTTGAACTACATAACGGTCGGATATCAGGAAATTCCTAAGGATATGATGGGTTTGGATATAGGTGAGGCTTCCATTAAGCTGTTTCAAGAGGTTATAGAAGACGCCAAGGTTATCGTATGGAACGGACCAATGGGCGTTTTTGAGGTTGATGCATTTGCCAACGGAACAAAAAAAATAGCCAAAATAATAGGCGAGAGCAAGGCTTTGAGTGTAGTTGGCGGCGGTGATACGGCTGAAGCGGTTGAAATTGCCGGGGAAAGTAATAATATGAGCTACATATCAACAGGTGGCGGTGCATCTCTTGAGATACTCGAAGGCAAAAAGCTCCCCGCTATAGAGATTTTGGAGGAAAAGGTGTGAAAAATATTGTTGCAGCAAATTGGAAGATGAATTTTGACATAGAAAAAGCCCAAAACGTTGCAAAAAAAATGGCTGAAACTATCGATACAAAAGCCATTGATGTTGTTGTGTGTCCGCCCTTTACACACCTTGACAGGCTTGAGGAGGTTTTTTCATCAAGCGTTATAAAGCTCGGTGCTCAAAATATGTACTTTGAGGAAAAAGGGGCATTTACCGGAGAAATATCGCCTGCAATGCTTCAATCGATAGGCTGTGAATATGTCATTTTAGGACACTCCGAGCGCAGACACATATTTTATGAGGATGACGAGCTTATAAATAAAAAAGTCAAAAGCGCAAAAAAGTACGGTTTCAACGTTATCTTGTGTGTCGGAGAAACGCTTGAAGAAAGAGAAAACGGCAGGGCGTTTGATGTTGTTAAAACTCAACTGCAAAAAGGGCTTGACGGCGTTGACAGGCAAAATGTTATAGTTGCTTATGAGCCCGTTTGGGCGATTGGCACGGGTGTTTCGGCAGATAGAGACACAATAGAAGAGATTCATAAATTTATTCGACAAGCAGAAAGCGACGTGCCTATTCTATACGGCGGAAGCGTTAAAGCAAAAAATGCCGCGGAGATTGCCGCAATAGGTGATGTGAACGGTTTTTTGGTGGGCTCGGCTTCCCTTGATGCCGATGAGTTTAAAAAAATAATAGATGAATTTATAAAAACAAAAGGAGTTTGAAGTATGCTTACTATTTTGATAATAGCTCAAATTATACTGGCTTTTATACTGGTAACGATTATTTTGCTGCAGAAAGGAAAGGGTGCGGAGATGGGTGTCTCCTTCGGGGCGGGAGCTTCAGATACCCTTTTTGGCTCCTCCGGTCCTATGTCTTTTATGGCAAAGCTGACCTGGGGTTTATCTTTCCTGTTTATGCTCAATTCGGCCGGCATCTCTTATATGATTTACAACTCAAACACAGCCTCAATGATTAAAAATGTACCAGCGGCAACCAAAAAGCAGAATGCCGTAGAGGTGAAGATACCGACTAAAGCCAAGCCGAAAAATACAAATGGTGCGCCGATTACTAAATAGCCACATTTCAATCGGGTTTATTTTAACCCTCTCTTTTATATTTTCGCCAGGCTCGATTTATGCAAAAAGCGTAATTAATTTTTCGTTGGGCGCTCAACCCAAAAGGCTTATACCGTTTCTTGCCGCAGACTCTGCGAGCGGCGAGATTTCTTCCTATATTTTCAACGGACTGCTAAAGTTTGATAAAAATATGAATATCGTCGGAGATTTGGCAAAAAGCTATGAAATAAAAAATTCGGGTAAAACCATAGTTTTCCATTTGAGAAAGAATGTGTTATGGCAAGACGGTGTTCCTTTCACCGCCGACGATGTCATATTTACCTACAAAACGATTGTAAATAAAAACACGCCTACACCCTATGCGGGCCAATATAAAATTATCAAATCAATTAAAAAAGTTAATAACTACACGGTTGAGGTCAACTATCTCTACCCTTTTGCTCCGGCTTTGTACTCTTGGATGATGGGTATTGTGCCGAAACACCTGCTTAAAAACGTTAAAAATATTGCCACCTGCAAGTTTAACAGAAAACCTATAGGAACCGGACCCTATATTTTAAAAAAGTGGAAAACATCGCAGTATCTCATACTTGATGCAAACAAAAGATATTTTTTGCACAAACCGTATATAGATGAAATTTTCGACAGAATAATACCCGATAAAACCACAAACCTTTTGGAGTTGAAAAGGGGCTCCATAGACTTAATGAACCTTTCGCCTCTTGAGTATAAATTTGAGATGAATAACTTTATCAAAAAACACTACAGGGTATATTTTGAGCCCTCGTCCTCCTACACATATCTCGGTTTTAATTTGAGAGAGAAGCTCTTTAGTAATTTAATGGTAAGAAAAGCCATATGTATGGCAATCAATCGTCGTCAGATAAATAAAACAATACTTCTTGGCTACGGAGTGGTTGCAGACTCCATATACCCGAAAAACTCTCCCTTCTTTGTTAAAAAAACCATCTGCGGCTACAACCCGAAAGAAGCATTGAAAATATTGGGAAAACTGGGGTGGCATAGGAAAAAAGACGGAATTTTATACAAAGGCTCAACACCGTTTGAGTTTACAATATACACAAACGAGGGGAATTCTCAAAGAAAGTATGCTGCAATTATGGTGCAGGAGTATTTAAGAAGAATAGGAATAAGAGCAAAATTAAGGATACTCGAATGGCAGGCTTTTTTAAATATGGTGAACGAAAGGCACTTTGATGCGGTTATACTGGGCTGGCAGCTCGGCGCAAACCCAGACCAATACTCAATATGGGATTCAAAGAGCGATTTTAAAGGCGGATTTAACTTTGTAGGCTACCGTAACAAAGAGGTGGACAGACTGATAGAACTCGGCAGAAGGACATTTAATAAAAAAGAGAGAAGAAAGATATATTTAAAAATAAACAGACTCATAGTTTCTGATTTTCCCTACATTTTTCTATACTATCCGACGAGCATCACTGTTGTTAATAAAAAGTTCAAAGGCATACATCCGGCAAAAGCAGGAATAATGTATAACTTTATAGAGTGGAGAGAATAGGCTATTTACATTTTTCGCCTATCGTGCAAAAGTCCTTTTTATCCTTAAAAACCGAGTTATAGAGATTGTTGCTCGGTATGTTTTTCTTATTTAAAAAGTATTGAAGAATATTCCGCTCGCCAACTATAATCTTTTTTTCATTTTTTTTATTTATTATCAAAAGCGGAACTTCTTTAATATTCAGGCTTTTTAACAAACTTGCACAGCTGTCGGCTTCAATCGTACAAATATTGATTTTATGTTTTTTTGCCTGTGTTATAACCTCTTCACAATGCGGGCAGCTTTGTTTGTATATCAAAACAAGAGGTTTGTTTAATGGCGGTATATTAGGAGTCTGAGGCTTCAAAATATAAAACAAAAACAGTATCACACCAAAAGACACAAAGCCCCATATTACATAAAAGCCCTTCTTGCTTAAACGTATAAGAGCCAATATAACAAAAATGGAAAAAATCGATATGCAAAACAGACATATATGCTTCATTCTGAAGAATTGATAACCGACAAATACCCCTTCGGCACTCAACGATACGGATAGAAGTTGGTCTAAAATAAGAGAGGAATTACGTATTTTGCCAATATTTAAAATAAGGATTGCAGCAAAAACTATCAGCCCGCCAATAACTATGATGTTATCCGTATAACGAACGCTTTGAGAAATCAGTATGCATCCTTGAGTGGAGCACAGTCGTGAGTTAAACAGCTTTAATACGAGTTCAAGCAGGGTTAAAATGATACCGAGAGCACCAAAAAATGTGACAAACCTATCCTTCATAGGAAGAAATTGTAATTTAAAAATACCGGATTGTCAAAAATTTGACAAATTTATGCTTTTTTGATATAAATAGTTATATTTACATACTTTTCACAAAGAGCTACAAATCCATATGGGGGGGGTAAGTCATATGAGTTTAGACAAGTCTATTGATAGGGGCATAATCATCACTCCTAATCCCGAATTTGTCAAAAAGGCGAATTTAGGGCCGAAAGAGTATGAGAGATTGACCAAATGGGCAGAGGATGATTTCGAGGGGTTTTGGGATTACTTTGCTAAAAACGAGATAACCTGGTTTGAACCGTACAAGAGTGTTTTAAACGATTCCAACGCGCCTTTCTTTAAGTTTTTTGAAGGAGGCAGGCTCAATATGTGCTACAACTGCGTGGACAGGCACGTAACAACAAGAAAAAAGAACAGGGCTGCCATTATTTGGGAAAACGAAAGGGGCGACAGCAGAATTCTAACCTACCGAGAACTCCAATTCCAGGTAAATAAATTTGCAAACGTTCTCAAAACGCTCGGCACGAAAAAGGGTGATGTGGTTATAATCTATATGCCTATGATACCGGAGCTACCGATTGCTATGCTCGCTTGTGCAAAAATAGGGGCAATACACTCGGTTGTATTTGCCGGGCTGTCCGCTAACGCTTTAAAGGAAAGAATTGTTGATGCCGAAGCAAAAATAGTTATAACTGCCGACGGCGGATACAGGGGCGGAAAAACCATACCCTTAAAGGTTCATGTTGATGATGCCGTAAGAGAATTAAAACAGGTCAAATATGTTGTTGTGGCAAGGCATATACACAGCGATGTTCCTATGAAAACATTGAGAGACTTCTGGTGGCAGGATTTGATGAGCGATTCAGACTACGCAAATCCTCACTGCGAAGCCGAAGCTATGGATTCGGAAGACCCGCTGTTTATAATGTACACATCAGGCTCAACCGGAAAGCCAAAGGGCGTCGTCCACTCCACAGCCGGTTACTTGATTTGGAGGATATTGACGGCACGGTGGGTTTTTGATTTAAAAGAGGAAGATACCTTCTGGTCAACGGCAAACATAGGATGGATTTCCGGGCATTCATATACGCTCTACGGACCTCTTTCCATAGGCTCGACAACATTTCTGTTTGAAGGAATACCAACATACCCTTCACCCGACCAGTGGTGGTATCTTGTTGAGAAGTACAGAATAAACGTTATGTACACGGCTCCGACAGCCATAAGGGCTTTAATGAGATACGGGGAAAGCTATACAAAAAACTACGATTTGTCTTCTTTGAGGCTTTTGACAACGGGCGGTGAAAGGTTAAATGAGGCTGCCTGGTTGTGGTATTACGAAAATGTAGGCTCTAAAAAATGCCCGATAATCGATGCGTACGGGCAGACAGAGACAGCCGGGCATATGATATCTTCTCTACCTGTTGTTAAACAAAAACCCGGTTCGGTAGGCATACCCGTTCCCGGCATTTTCCCGGATATTGTTGATGATAAAGGAGAAATCATTAAAGAACCCAACAAAAGGGGTTTTCTTGTACTCAAAAAACCTTGGCCCTCTATGGTTAGAACGTTATGGAAAAACGACGAGGACTATGTGAAGTTTTATTGGGAAAAGTTCAACAACAAATACTACTATACAAGCGATATGGCATACAAGGATGAAGACGGATATTTCTGGATGGAGGGCCGCTCTGACGATGTCATAAACGTTTCGGCGCACAGGATAGGCTGCTCTGAGGTTGAAAGCGCACTAACATCTTGCTCCATGGTAACGGAAGCGGCTGTTGTAGGAAAGCCGAACGAGATAACAGGAGAAGAGGTTTTCGCCTTCGTTGTGCTTAAAAAAGATGTTGACAAAACAAAGCACGACGAGATAGTAAGAAAGCTCAGGGATTATGTCAGAGACCAGGTTTCACCGATAGCAAAACCTTCCGAAATAGTATTTGTTGACTCGCTGCCCAAAACACGCTCGGGCAAGGTTATGAGAAGGGTTTTAAAAGATATAGCCGCCGGCAAAGAGATACATCAGGATTTATCGACACTTGAGGATAAAACCGTTCTTGATAAACTCAAAGATGCCGTTGAAAATAGGGAATTGGATATTTTAAGGGGAAAAATCAAAAAATAAAAGCCGCTTGGTTAAGCGGCTTTTTTGCTGGGAGTTGAATTTATTTTTTCTTACCGAGATATGCTTCTTGAATATCGGGAGATTCAAGAAGCTCTTTAGAGGTTCCCTGTGCCACAATCTTGCCGACCTCCAAAACATAGCCTCTGTCCGCCAGCTTCAGCGCCGCTTTTGCATTTTGCTCAACCAACAGCACGGTCACCCCTGAGTGCTTTATCTGCTTTATTGTTTCAAATATGGTTTTGACAAGAACAGGTGCAAGACCGAGGCTCGGTTCGTCCAACAGCAGCATTTCCGGCTCACTCATCAAAGCTCTGCCTATAGCCAACATCTGCTGTTCTCCGCCCGAAAGCGTTCCCGCAAGCTGCTTCTTTCTTTCTTTTAACCTCGGAAAAAGTTCGTAAATCCAGGAAAGCGTCGCCATATTAATCGTTTTTTTACTGTATGCTCCGAGTTTCAAATTTTCCTCAACCGTCAACGTTCCAAAGACCCTCCTGCCTTCAGGTGCCTGACTTATCCCCAAACCGACTATGTCGTGTGCCGGGATTGATGTTAGTTCAAGCTCTTTATACCTGATACTGCCGGATTTTGCCTTCAAAAGACCGCTGATTGTCCTAAGAGTGGTGGTTTTACCGGCTCCGTTTGCTCCCAAAATCGTAACCACCTCGCCTTTATAAACATCAAAGGATATTCCTTTTACAGCTTCGATGCTGCCGTATGAAACCTGCAAATCCTCAACTATCATCAATTTTTCTTTTTCACTCATCTTCATCCTCGCGGCCCAAATATGCCTCTATAACCTTTGGGTTGTTTTGAATTTCCTCAGGAAGTCCTTCGGCAATCTTTTTACCGAAGTTTAAGACGCTTATATACTCCGTAAGATTCATCACCAAGTCCATATTGTGCTCTATAAGAAGAACCGTAATGCCCATATCTCTTATTTTCTTGATGATGTTTACAAGCTCCATTCTTTCTTTATCGTTCAGTCCTGCGGCAGGCTCATCGAGTATCAAAAGTTCCGGCTCGGTTGCCAAAGCCCTTGCCATCTCTATTTTTCGCTGAATACCGTACGGTTGGCTTGATGCCGGCAGCTCCGCATAAGGCATAAGGTCGAATAACTCCATATAGTTTTTCACCTTCAACCAATTTTCTTTCTCGTCCTTTGCAAAAAACGGAGTATGTATAATGCCGTGCCACCAGTGCTGTTTACTTCTGAAGTGCCTGCCTGATATTATGTTTTCCGCAACACTCATCTGCCCGAACAGCCTTATGGTTTGAAATGTCCTGACTATTCCGAGATTTGCTATAATATGCGAAGATAAACCCGTTATATCCCTATCCTTAAATATTATTTTTCCGTGTTCCGGTTTGTAAACACCTGTTATACAGTTAAAAACAGTTGTTTTTCCGGCTCCGTTCGGACCTATTATGCCGTAGATTTGACCTTTTTGTATGGTGATACTTAAAGCATCAACGGCAACAAGCCCTCCGAAAATTTTTGTTACCTCTTTTAATTCAAGTAGAGCCATACCCATCAATCCTTAAAGAAATATTTTGGTATTCTTCCGAACTTTGCAGGCCAAATACCCCTTGGTCTCCAAATCATTATCAGTATCATTGCTATACCGAAAACAAGATACCTCGCCTCTGCAAACTGCCTGAACATCTCCGGCAAAACAAACATAAAAAACGTTCCCAACAAGACACCCTCTATTGATGAAGGTCCGCCCACAAGCACAATCGTGAAGAACAAAACGGACTGCATAAAGTTAAACGCTTCGGGGCTAACCGCTGAAAACTGCACGGCAAAAACAACCCCGGCCAGTCCTGCGATTGCAGCGCTTAAACCGAAAGAGTAAAGCCTGTAAAATCTCGTGTTTATTCCAACACATTCGCTTGCCAGAGAATCTTCGTTTATGTAGTGAAGCGCCCTTCCTATCTTGCTTGTTTCGAGATTTCTTATAATAAAAAGGGTAAGAAGCAAAAGGAAGAAAGCCATAAAATAGATTGCCGTTTGAGAGGATAAACTATAGCCGAACAAAGAAGGAGCGGCTATGCCAAATATACCGTTGGGACCGCCGGTTAAGCCAAAAACATTGTTTTTTAAAGCCTGGGTAAAAACTATGTTAAAGCCTATTGTTGTAACAAGCAGATAATCACCCCTTAAATGAACTATGGGTGCTGCAAGCACTATTCCAAACACAAGCGGCAGAATAATTGCAACCGGTATGGTAAGTAAAATAGGAACGCCGTAAACCGTATTTAAAATAGCCGTTGAGTATGCTCCCAACCCGAAAAATATGGCGTGCCCCATATCAAACATACCGGCTCTGCCCAACACTATGTCCTGAGAGAGTGCAACAGCCGAATAGATTAAAAAGGTAGTAGCAACGGATTCCCATCTTGAATTCAGAACAAACGGCAGAACTAACAAAGTAAGAAAAAATGCACCGTATAGTATTTTTTGTTTGTTATTCATCATACCTTCTCCGCAACCCGTTCTCCGAGAATACCGGTCGGCCTGAATATCATTATGACAATCAAAAGGACATACGTTAATGCCAACGCCCAACTGCTTGACAAATACCCCGATATGAAAGCATTAAACACTCCAAGCAGCATACCGCCGAGCATAGCTCCGGGTATGTTGCCTATACCGCCTATAATTGCCGCAACAAATGCGTTGAGTCCGTATATCCATCCCATATTGAAGTAGATGCCTCTGTAGTACATACCGATAAACAGTCCGCCAACAGAACCTAAAGATGAACCTATAATAAATGTAGTCATTATTATCTTATCAACGTTTATACCCATCAGCCTTGCGGCATCCTGGTCTATTGCGCTTGCTCTCATTGCAGCACCGAGCTTTGTTTGATTGACAAAAAAGTAGAGAACAATCATTAAAATGAGAGATATAACCAAAACAAGAAGCTGCATCAAACTTATATAAACACCGCCCACATTCCAATTTATGTTAGGAACTATACTTGCCGGAAAAATTTTAGGCATCGGTCCCCAAATAAGCATAATTCCGTTTTCGATTAAAAGGGATGCACCAAGTGCGGATACTACAGCGCTTAATCGCGGCGCTTTTCTTAGGGGCCTGTACGCCATTCTCTCCAATAAAACACCGAATATTGATATAATAATTGCCGTAAAGATAAATACGGCAACGATAATCACGGCTTTTGAAGAAACAACCCCTATAAGCTGCATCATAATCACAAGCCCTATGTAAGCCGACAGTGCAACCAAATCGCCGTGTGCGAAGTTTATGAGCTTTAATACCCCATAAACCATCGTATAACCAAGGGCGACGAGAGCATAAATGCTCCCGATCGTCAGCCCGTTTACTAACTGTTGAAGAAAAATATCCATAAGATGCCTCTTGTATTAATGTCTGTAAACTATGTGATATTTCAAATCGTTACCGATTCTGTATGCCATATATGCACTTCCGACTCTTTCTCCGTTTTTGTTCCACTCAACAGGACCTGTTATGCCCGGGAAATTTTTCAGTTTATTGTGCATATAGTATGCAATTTTCTTGGTATTTGTGGATTTTGTCTGCTCTATGGAGTAGAGTATTGCCCTTAACCCGTCAACGTTGAAGAGTGTCCAAATGCTTGCGGGCATCTCGTTGTATGCGGCTTTATAGGCTTTTAAGAACTTCTTTGCCGTATCGTAAGGAAGCATTTGAGGAAGCGGAACGTTTATCAGATATGCTCCGACTGCTGCTTTTCCTGCCAATTTTATGAATTCGGGGTTGTCGTTAGAGTCGCCGCCTACGAAATCGGCTTTAATTCCGAGCTGTTCCATTTGAGCCCTAATTAATCCGCCGTCTGTGTAGTATCCGCCAAAGTAGATTACATCAGGGTTGAACGATTTAATTTTTGTTAAAATAGGTGTGAAGTTTTGGGCTCCGGATGTAATTTTACCCTTATAAACAATGTTTCCTCCGAGTTTTTTGATGTCTTTTACAACTGCATTTGTCAAGTCTGTTGAGAATGTTGAATAGTCCGATATAGCTGCAATTCTTTTATAGTGTTGTTTTTTAATGAAGAACTCGGCGGTAAAGGCTGCCTCGGCAGAGTTCGGAGATGAATTTCTGAAAAATGTCCAATATCCGTGTTTAACCAAAGTGTCACTTGTTCCGTCTGATGTTTGCAGCACACCTGCTCTGTAGTATATAGGTTCTGCTGCTTCAGCGCAGGTTGACGTGTATGAACCTATAACTGCAATTACTCCGTCGTCAACAAGCTGTCTTGCACAAACCGCGGCTTTTTGAGCCTGCCCTTCGTCGTCACAGGTGTAAACTTTAATTTTTTTGCCTAAAATGCCGCCCTTTTCGTTGTACTGTTTGACAATAAGTCTAACGGCTTTATCGATAGACTGTCCTTCAGATGCAAACTTTCCGGTAATCGGAGCCTGGACACCTATCTTAATAACTCCGCCGGCCATAGCCTGAGTGCCGAACATAAGGGTAACAATTAAGGCTAAAGCTCCCAACAATCCCTTGCGCAACATAACGCACCTCCTACAATAAAGTTTTATATATGCTTATCTTGCATTATATAAAAAATTTTTTATAAATCAAATAAATTTTAATATATTGAAATCGTTTACTCTTTAATGAAATCAAATACTTTCCAACACAAATCTCCGGGTATAAAATATAAAAATAGTAGTTTTGTGTGATATGAAAAAGCCTTTACAAAAAAACCTGACAGGTAAATACAGATATATTAAGGGTTTATGTTATTTTACTTAAAAAAACAAACTCTTTTGACGTAAAAAAACCTGTGATTTTAAGTTTATTGGAAAGATGTATAAATAGGTATTGACAAAAAACCGTTTAAGTGCTAAAAGATTTATGTATCATTGTTACAGATTTAAAGGAGCTTAAGTTTGTTTAAAAGAAAGTAACTTCGGTAATTAAAATATTTTTAAGGAGGTTTAGTTATGGGACTAAAGGAAAAGCTTTTCGAGAAGATTGATGCGCACAGACCAAGGGTTGTCAACTTAATCAAAAATTACGGTGACAAACCTGTGCAGGAGATTACTGCCTCTCAAGTTATTAGCGGAATGAAAGGTATTAAATGTTTAATTACGGACATTTCATACTTAGACCCTATGGAGGGTATTAGATTCAGAGGATACACAATTCCCGAAGTTTTAGCAAAACTTCCAAAACCGGAAGGCAAAGAACAGCCTTACGTAGAGGGTCATTTCTATCTGTTGCTAACAGGTGATTTGCCAACGGAAGAGGATGTCGCTGATGTTGCAGCTATTTGGAAATCAAAAAGAGATTTACCTGAATATGTTAAAGATGTTTTGAAAGCCCTTCCGAGAGATACTCATCCTATGGTTATGTTCTCGGCAGGTATCTTGGCAATGCAGAGGGAATCGAAATTTGCTGCATGGTATAATGCCGGCAAATTCAATAAAATGGATGCTTGGGATTATATGTATGAAGATGTTATGGAACTACTCCCGAAACTACCTACCTTGGGTGCTTACATTTACAGAATGAAATATAAGGGTGACGTTCACATTCCTGCAGACCCGAATCTTGATTTCGGCGGAAACTTTGCTCATATGATGGGCATTCCTGAGCCTTACGACGATGTTGCAAGACTGTACTTCATTCTTCACTCAGACCACGAATCAGGAAACGTTTCGGCTCATGCAACTCACCTTGTAGCCTCAGCTTTGTCTGATATTTTCTATTCATATTCAGCCGGTATGGACGGACTTGCAGGTCCTCTGCACGGTTTGGCAAATCAGGAAGTTTTGAAGTGGATCCAGGAAACAATGCAGAAATTAGGCGGAAAAGTACCCACAAAAGAAGAGCTTGAAAAATTCTTGTGGGATACACTGAATTCAGGACAGGTTATACCCGGATACGGTCACGCAGTTTTGAGAAAAACAGACCCGAGATATATGGCTCAAAGAGAGTTTGCTTTGAAACATCTGCCTGATGACCCGATTTTCCAAGTTGTATCTATGCTTTATGAGGTTGTTCCACCAATCCTGCAGAAACATGGAAAAGCAAAGAATCCGTGGCCAAACGTTGATGCACATTCAGGCTGCATACAGTGGCACTACGGAGTTAAAGAGTATGATTTCTATACGGTACTGTTTGGAATCGGCAGAGCCCTCGGCGTTACAGCTAATGTTATTTGGGACAGAGGACTCGGATACAATATTGAAAGACCTAAATCCATCACTACGGATATGCTTGAAGAAATCGTTGGCGCAAAATAAGATAATCTTTATTAAAAAACACAAGGGAGAGCCTGTCAAAACGGGTTCTCCCTTTTTTTATTTAAGCTATGATAAAAGATATTAAAGAATTGGTTTTTCCAAAATGCAGACTTTGCCCGAGGCAATGCGGTGTTGAGAGGAGCTTACATAAAGGATTATGTAAAACAAACAACGAATTGGAGATAGCAAGTTACAACCTGCATTTCGGTGAAGAGCCACCTATAAGCGGAATAAACGGAAGCGGAACAATATTTTTTGCCGGGTGCAGTTTATCGTGCGTATATTGCCAAAACTATCCCATCAGTCAGCTAAAAAGTGCCTACAAAAAAGTTTCAACGGATGAGCTTGCTGAGATTATGATAAAACTGCAAAAACGCGGAGCACACAATATCAACCTGGTCACACCCTCTCACTTTGTTCACCTGATTTGTGAATCCATAGATGAAGCAAAGAAGTTGGGTTTAAAAATACCTATTGTTTACAACACATCCTCCTATGACAGGGACGATGTTGTGTTGTACCTTGAAAAATATGTGGATATCTATCTTGCCGATTTAAAATATACGAACAGCAGCTTGTCGAAATCATTATCCGGGGTCAGTGACTATTTTGAAATTGCGATAAAAGCTCTGTTGGCTATGTATAAAACAAAAGGCGCATTGAAAGTTATAAACGGGATTGCAACAAGCGGGCTTATGGTAAGACATCTTATCCTGCCGGGGCATCCGGATAATACAATAAAAGTTCTTAAATGGATAGAGGATAATCTGCCTGATGTCCCAATATCCCTTATGAGTCAATATTTTCCTGCATACAAAGCTTTTGAGTTTAAGGATATAAATAGAAAGTTAAAAGAGATTGAATACAACGAGATAGTGTCATACTTGAATAAAACACAAATTGATGGATTCATTCAAGATTATTGCAATAACAGTTGAGTTTCTGTATAATTAAACGGCTTTAAAAATGTTAAAAGAGGTGGAATATATATGCTTCATACCTACAAGGTTCTTGCGTTGGTGATTTACAGAGACGAAAGAAAGTTGGTTACAACAAATATGGTTAGGGCAAAAGATAAGAAAGAGGCAAAAAGGCAGGTAGAAAAAAAGTATATGAAACTGCCGGATACATCCGAGGTGATAATTAACGAAGAGGTTGATATTATAAAATTGGTATAAATGGAGGAATTATGGGAAGGGTTATTGGCTACATCCAGTTTGAAAAGGAGATGGACAAGGTGCTGCAGAAAGCCGCAATAGAGAAGTTTGTAAGGGATAAATTTAAAAGAGAAGATATAGAGTACGTTTATGAAGAGGTAAAAAGCTTTGTAAGCTGGAAGAACAGAAAGCTCGGTAAAGAGTTATTGCCTGCATTACAAGAAGGAGATATACTTATAGTATCCGAGTCAAAGAGACTCGGAAATTCATCACCCGAAATAGATGTGTTTTTAATGTATGCCACAGATAAAGGAGCGGAAGTTTACGAAGCAAGGTTAAACACAAAGATATCCGGCTGATAAAAAATACAAAACTTAGAAGGCAAGCCTTAAAATATTAGGCTTGCCTTTTTTATTTTACAGTATTTTGAAGATAACCGTGGATAGCGTTGGGATGTATGTTGCAAGCATCAAACCTATAAAGTAAACAATAAACCAGGGGATGCTCACCTTGCTTACGTGCTCAATACTCTTTCCTGTTATCCCCATTGCAACGAACAGGTTTAACCCCACAGGCGGCGTAATTTCACCCAAACCCATATTTATTGTGTATATTATTCCAAGTTGTATAGGGTTAACACCAAGATGAACAGCTACCGGGAAAAACAGAGGAGCCGTTACCATAACGATACTTGATGGCTCCATAAATGCACCGAATATAATTAACAGTATATTAATTCCGGCAAGGAAGAGAATTTTGCTTACATGAGCCTGTATAATCATATCCGACAGTTGTTGAGGAATTTGTTCCATAGTTAGAAAATATGCAAACAGCATTGCATTGGCTATGATAAACAAAATCATAGCACTTGTCGCGGCAGCTTTGAGAATAATCGGTGGAACATCTTTCCATTTAATATCTCTATAGATAAATTTTGCAACTACGAAAGCATAGACAGCCGAAACTGCGGCAGCCTCGGTCGGTGTAAACATACCGGAATATATTCCGCCTATAATTATGACTATGAGCATCAACGCCCAAAAACTGTCTATAAAAGATTTGAATTTTTCTTTGGCGGGTGCGGGTGTTGCTCTTTTAAATCCGGCTCTTCTTGCCATAACATAGGTTAAAATCATAAGCATACTTGTTATGACAATGCCCGGTATAACGCCAGCCATAAACAAATCGCCTATGGATTGGTCAACCGTAACGCCGTAAACAATCAAAACGATTGAAGGGGGAATGAGAATACCCAAAGAGCCCGCCGTTGTAATTGAGCCTATGGCGAAAACGTCAGAATAGCCCGCTTCCCTAATTGCAGGAATCATAATGGAGCCGATAGCCGCAACCGTAGCTGGACCTGAACCTGAAACGGCGGCAAATATGGCGCAAGCCAAAACAGATGTCATTGTTAAACCGCCCGGCATATGCCCGACCATTGAGTGTGCAAATTTTATTATTCTTTTTGCTGTCCCGCCTTCGGATAAAAAAGCACCGGCTAAAACGAAAAACGGAATTGCCATAAGGGCGAACTTATCCAAAGCGGTAAAAAGTTTTTGGGCTATCGATAGAGCCGGTAGTCCCAAAAATGTAAAAATCGCTATTGTTGCTGTCATTCCCAAAGCCACGGCGATAGGAACGTCAATAGCTATAAGAAAAAACAAAACTCCGGCTGTAACTAACGTCATCATTCTAACAAGCCCTCCTTTTCTGCTTCTTCCATACCTTCTCCTGCTCTAATCTTCAATTGTGCCGCAGGAGTTTGTATAGCTTCAAGCAGTTTTAGGAAGACTCTCCACGTAGCCGTAGCCATTGTTATGGGAACGACAAGGTATATAATCCAAAACGGTATCTGCAAATCAATTGAAACCTGCTGTGTCATATAATCAAACCTAACCAGATTGACGCCCCAAACTGTCAATAGCCCAAGATAAACTATAACTATTAATAAAGAGAAAATAGTAACTGCCTTGCACAGTTTCTCTGGAAGAGCCTTTACTATGGCATCAAATGACATATGCATACCTATTTCAAAACCGTAGCTTGCACCAAACAGCGTCATCCATATAAACAGGTATGTTGTCAACTCACCTGCCCAAACCAAACTTGTGCCGAATGTGTATCTCGCTACAACATTGACAAAGGCAAGAATTGTGGCTGACGACGCCAAGATAACCATAAGAGATTTGTCTATTTTCCCCAATATTCTGTCTATTTTGTACAGTGTCTCCATAAATTCTCCTGTAAAAACAAAACAAAAAAATAGGGGCAGCTGTCAGCCACCCCTAACTTTTGTCTTTTTATAAGCCTTTGCCTTCTGCTATGGCTTCGTCAATGAGTTTTTTACCTATTGCTTTGTAGAATTCAGGATAAATCTTAACGAGTTTCTTTCTCCAAACATCTCTTTGTGCTGGAGTCAATTCAACAAATTTAACCTTAGGATTTTTGATAACAAGAGCTCTTTGTTTCTTTGTGAGTTTCTGAGCCATTTTTCTTTCATAAGCCGTTGCGTCTTTTACGCATCCTGCCAATATCTTCTGTAAATCCTTAGGAAGACTGTCCCAAAACTGTGCATTTGTTATAAGAACATATCCGAGATAACCGTGGTATGTCTCTGTCGTGTAAGGAGCAACCTCATAAAATTTCTTTGTGTAGAGGTTAGACCAAGGATTCTCACATCCGTCCACAACGCCCTGTTCAAGTGCCGAATAAACTTCTGAGAAAGGAAGAACCTGTGGGCTTGCACCAAGAGCTTTAAACTGAGCTTCCAAAACCTTTGATGACATAATTCTGAATTTCAAGCCTTTGCAGTCTTTCGGAAGAACGATAGGATGTTTATTGTTTGAGAGAACCTTGAATCCGTTATCCCAATAAGCCAAACCCAACATACCTTTTCTTCTGAACAGGTTTAGAATCTTTTTGCCTACCGGTCCGTCCATTACAGCGTGCAAATGCTTGTAATCTTTGAACAAGAAAGGTAAATCAAACAACTGCAATTCCGGTAGCCATCCCGTAAATTTAGCCGTAGCCGGGCAAGCCATCTGGATTGCACCCATCTGTAAAGCTTCAACAGCAGCTCTGTCTCCGTAGAGCATAGCATTAGGATAAACCTTAACAATTACCCTTCCGTTTGTCCTCTCCTTAACTATCTTTGCAAAATAGTTGGCAGCAGCACCCTTTGGTGTATCGACCGCAACAACATGGCTGAATTTAATCACTATCGGCTTCGCAAAAGAAGCAACGGATAGGACAGCTACAACAAGAAGAGCAACAAAGAATGAAAAAACACCTTTCCTAAAACCCATAACAACACCTCCTAAAAAAATATAAAAACTTATTGTCCTTTCTGCTTTCTCTGGGCATCAAATACGGCTAATGCAATCATATCCTTTATCATATTCGAGCTTGAACCCATCTCAAGAACGTGAGCCGACTGCTTCAGTCCGACAAGAATAGGTCCGATTGGATAGGCACCACCCATCTTGTAGAGAAGTTTATATGCTATATTACCGGAGTTTAGATCCGGGAAGATGATTACATTTGTGTCTTTACCGGCAAGCTCGTTGAATGGATAAAACTTATCCCTCAACTCCCTGTCAACCGCAATGTTAGCCTGCATCTCACCGTCAACCGTCAAATCGGGATACTTTTCTTTGATGATTCGTACGGTATCTCTTATTTTCTTTGCCTCAGCCTGGTTGTTGCTTCCGAAGTTGGAGAATGACAATACGGATACTACAGGCTCTTTGTCTGTCAAATCCTGATAAAAATGAGCCGCCTCTTTAGCTATAACTGCCAACTGCTCGCTTGACGGATTTACATTTATTGTAGTATCACCGAATACGTATATCTTGTTATTTATAATCATAACATAGAGGCCTGCGACAACGCTCTCTTTGTCAGCCTTGTCCGCAACCTGCAAAACAGGTCTGACAACAGCCGGGTAGTTGTATGTTTCACCAACTATCATTGAGTCCGCATCACCTTTTTTAACAAGCATAGCAGCAAAGAAGTTAGGCCTGTGCCTCATAAGATAGTCTGCTTCCTTTCTTGTCAAGCCCTTCCTTGCCCTCTCTCTAAAGATTTCCTCCGCATACTCATCCGTTTTGTCAAAATATATCGGGTCGATAAATTCAATCTGCTCAAGCATAGACTCTTTTAGCCCGATTTCTTTTATCCTCTGCAATACATCCTCTTTTGTATAGCTTCTTGCACCGACAAATACAGGTTTTACTATTCCCTCCTCGATAGAGTCCTGAACTGCTCTTAATATGTTGGGGTCTGTGGTTTCCGTAAAAACAACCCTCTTCGGGTCGCTTTTCGCCTTGTTGTATATGTAGTGTGTGACGGCTTTTGTTTTATCCAATCTTTCAAGCAGCTGCTCTTTGTATCTATCCACATCAAAACTGTCTATCTGCGCAACACCCGAGTCTATTGCAGCCTGTGCAACCGCAGGCGCAACATACACAAGAGCTCTCGGGTCAAAAGGTTTCGGTAAGATGTATTCTCTTCCGAACTTCAGGTTTTCAACGCCGTATGCCTTTAAAACGCTCTCAGGCACATCTTCTTTTGCAAGCTGTGCCAATGCTCTTGCCGCAGCCATCATCATTTCATCGTTAATCTGCGTTGCTCTTGTATCCAAAGCTCCTCTAAACAAAAACGGAAAAGCCAAAACGTTGTTTATCTGGTTCGGATAGTCGCTTCTGCCCGTTCCCATTATAACGTTTGGATTTGCGTGAACAGCCTTATCGTATGTAATTTCGGGATTGGGGTTCGCCATTGCAAATATAATGGGGTTGTCGTTCATAGACTTGACCATATCCTCTGTTAAAATATCGGCTTTTGAAACACCGAGGAATATATCCGCACCCTTAATCACATCCTCAAGCGTTCTTGCATCCGTTTCGTTTGCAAAAAATTCTTTATATTTGTTCATCCTCTCCGTTCTGCCTTTGTATATGACACCTTTGGAGTCAATCATATAGACATTCTCTTTTTTTATGCCAAGAGTAACAAAAAACTTTGCACAAGCTATACCGGCAGCGCCGGCGCCGTTTACGACAAGTTTGCATTTTGATATGTCCTTACCGGTTATCTCCAAGGCATTGAGCAGAGCTGCACCGCTGATAACGGCTGTGCCGTGCTGGTCGTCGTGGAATATGGGGATATTGCATCTCTTTCTTAATTCTTCTTCAATATAGAAGCACTCGGGCGCCTTTATGTCTTCCAAATTTACCGCTCCGAATGTCGGCTCAAGAGCTCTGACTATATCGATTATCTTATCCGGGTCGGTTTCGTCTATCTCTATATCAAAGACATCAACATCAGCAAAGTTCTTAAATAGGTTGCCTTTCCCCTCCATAACCGGCTTTGAAGCCAAAGCGCCTATGTTACCCAGTCCCAAAACAGCAGTTCCGTTTGAAATAACGGCAACGAGATTGCCTTTTGCCGTATATTTATATGCATCCTGAGGGTTTTTTTCCACCTCAAGGCATACATCCGCCACTCCGGGTGTATATGCCAAAGACAAATCTTCTTGTGTGTTAAACGGTTTTGTGACTCTTACCTCAACTTTGCCGGGTCTGCCCATTGAGTGATATTTTAAAGCTTTTTCTTTGAGATTTTCCATCTACAATCCTCCTAAAAAATTTTCACTAATTAATTTTAAAATTTTTTTTAGCATCTGTCAATGAGAATAAATTTATTAAATTCATTTAAGTAATTAATTGAATATTTTTGTTGATAACACTTTTTCCTACCATTCTCAGTATCAGAAAGTTTGAAATTGTTACGGATGCTGCAATGGCAATAACTATGGTTACCTGATAGTTGACCGATTCTATGGGATTTATGCCCGAAAGTATCTGACCCGTCATCATACCCGGCAAAAATACGATACCCATACCGCTTGCAGAGGAAAGCGTAGGCAGAAGTGAAGAGTAGAAAGCATCTTTTCTGATAACGGATAAAGCCTCCTGCTTATTTGCGCCGAGGCATAAGAAGCTCTCAATCAACTCTTTGTTGTCTTTGGTTTTTGAGAAAAAACGTTCTATGCCTATTGCCGTGGAGTTCATAGAATTGCCTATAATCATTCCCGCAAGAGGAATTACATATCTTGCATCCATATGGCTTAAACGAATAATACCCAAAAGCATAAAAGATAAAATTGTGCTGCTTGATATAAGAATGGAAACAAAGATGTACAGACTCAGGTTCTCGGCTTTAACCTTTGCCCTGCTGACTACGATTCTCGTTGCAAAGAATATCATTGATACGAATATAGCCGTAGTGAGAAATATGTTGTTTATCTTAAACACATAAAGAAGAGCAAAGCCTGCAAGAAACAGCTGAATGCTCATCCTAAAAAAAGATATAAGTATGTCTTTTGTGATTTTAAGTTTTTCGATATGTGTTAAAAGTATGATGAGTATGAGCATCAGATACGATACTGTCAAGCCTTCAAGCGATATCTGTTTAAACATTTTTCAGTTTCCCTTCCTCTATTGAAAAGATAAAATCCGCATATTTTTTGGCGTCTTTTGAGTGAGATGCAACAATACAGATATGTTTTTTTGACAGCTCCTTTAAATATGAAAATACATTTTCCTGTGTACTGTAATCAAGTGCGCTGGTCGGTTCGTCAAACAGAAAAATCTCCGGCTTTAGCAGTATGCTTCTTATCAGTGCTATCCTTTGAGCCTCTCCGCCCGAGAGTTTTTTTATGTTTTTGTCGAGTATGTCTTTTGTCAGGTTAAATCTATAAAGCAAACTTTCAAGGAGGTTGTTGTCTGTCGTTTTTGATTTATGCACCTTGAATGAAAACGGCAGAAGTATATTTTCCATAACGCTGCCCTCTGCAAAAATCGTTGTTTGGTTGGTTAATATGCAATTACTGCGCCAGCGGGCAGTATCGAAGGATTGAATATCTTTTTTCTTGTAAAAAATAGAACCCCTATTTGGAGAAATCAAAAGATTTATAAGTTTAAGCAAGGATGTCTTACCGCTTCCCGAGCTTCCGTAAATCAGATTCAGACCTTTTGAAAATACCGTATTTACATCAGTTAATATGATTTTGTCCAAGCGAAGCAGTTCTATATTTTTAAACTCGATACACATAATTGCAAATTCCTCGAAACTATTATATTATTTAATTGTGAAATATACAAAAAGGTTTTTTTCAAGCAGCTCTTATCTGTTGTCGATACTTCACAAAGATGGTATCAAAAAACAATTTGTCAGCCCGTTTGATGAGATAAAAAAGCAAAAATTCAACGACCCTTTAAACGAAGCCTCTTTTTCAAAGGCAAAAGGCTTAATTCACAGATATCCCGACAGGGTTGTTTTAACCGTTACAAACAGATGTTTCGGATATTGTAAATTCTGTTTCAGAAAAAAGAACTGGTTTGATTTTGAGGGTTTTGATTTGGACGGCGCTATTGACTATTTAAAGAGGCATACCCGAATAAGAGAGGTTTTGATATCGGGGGGTGACCCGTTTTTTTTAAATAATGCGGAACTTGAAAAGATACTTTCCGAAATCAGAAGCATAGAACATATTGAGGTGATAAGGATAGGAACAAGGGCTTTAAGCACAAATCCTATGCGTATGGATAAAAAAACATTGAGCCTGTTAACAAAATATAAACCTATTTGGATTGCAATCCACATCAACCACCCTGACGAATTAACTCTTGAGTTTGAAAAAATCGTAAAAGATACGGTTGATTCAGGAATTCCGATTGTATCACAAACCGTGCTGCTTAAAGGTATAAACGACGATTCTAAAATTCTTAAAAAGCTCTTTTGCAGGCTTGTCTACCTTGGGATTAAACCGTACTATCTTTTTGGCTGCGATGCTGCCACAGGGAATGAGAAGTTCAGGGTTTCAATAGAAAAAGCCCTATCCGTTATGGACAGCTTGAGAGGCAACGTAAGCGGGTTGTGCGTGCCGACATTTGCTTTCGATTTGCCGAATGGCGGAGGGAAAATTGTTCTTGAGCCTCAAAAACTCATAAAAAGGGATAACAACAGATACAAATTTGTTAATTTTGAACATACGGAGTACGATTATGAAGACATTTGATTTAAATGCCGAATTGAAAAAAATCAAACAAAACACAAACAAAGACGAACTCGGAATGATACTGGTGCATAACGGCATCGTGCGGGGTACATCGAGAGTCGGAAACAAAAGCGTGTCGATTATGGAGATGAGCTTTGATAAAGAAAAACTGTCTGCGGCTATCAAAAAGGCTAAAGAAAACAAGGGTGTAAAGAGCGTTGTCGTATGGATAAACGAGGGAGAACTGTCTGTGGGCGACGATATTATGTATGTGATACTGTCGGGGGACAGGAGGATAAATATACTCAAACCCTTCGAGGAATTGATAGAAAATATTAAAAGTAACGTGGTTACGGAAAAAGAAATAATAGGGCACAAATAACAAAACACTTTACAAACAGCCTTATATTATATAACATTATAACCGAAAAAAATTGAGGTTAAGGAGTGTAAGATGTCTTTAGTTAAAGAGCAAAAAGAAGAAATAATCCAGAAATTCGGAACACACGAGGGTGATACCGGTTCAACGAGTGTCCAGATAGCCCTTTTGACCGAAAGAATCAAGTATTTAACGGAACATTTCAAGGAGCATCCGAAAGACTTCCATTCAAGAAGAGGTCTTTTGAAGCTTGTCGGCAGAAGGAGAAAACTGCTTAAATATTTGAAGAACTACAAATTTGACGAATACAAGAAGGTAGTCAAAGAACTCGGCTTAAAGGGTTAGTCTCCGATGCATTACTATATAGAAAAAAATATAGACGGAATTCCCCTAAGAATAGAAACGGGGAGGTATGCAAAGCAGGCTGACGGTGCCTGTATTGTAAGGCTGGGGGATACGATGGTTTTGGCTACAGCCGTATCAAAAAAAGAGCCCCCGGAGGAGTTCCTTGATTTTTTCCCTTTAACGGTGAACTATCAGGAAAAGTTTTATGCTGCCGGGAAAATACCCGGCGGATTCGTTAAAAGAGAAGGCAGGCCAACCATTCACGAGACGCTTATTTCCCGCCTTATAGACAGAACTATAAGACCGCTGTTTCCAAAAGACTACAAACAGGAAACCCAGGTTATCATCACGACCATAAGCGCAGACCAGGACAATGACCCGGCTATAATAAGCATAATGGCAGCATCACTTGCTTTGGCTTTGTCGGATATACCTTTTTTGGGACCTGTTGCCGGCGTTAGGGTATCCAAGTCTGACGGAAGGCTTACCACGTTTTTGCCGGTTGAAAAAACAAAGGAATCCCCTGTCAATCTTGTTATCTCCGGCACAAAAGATGCAATAAATATGATAGAAGCCGGTGCCGATGAGCTGAGCGAGGAGGAGATGGTCGAAGCCATTATGTTCGGCAAAAATAAAATAGACAAGTTGATAGATATAGAGGAAGAGCTTATTTCTCAAGCTGCGAAGCCCAAAAGGGAGTATCAGCCGGTTGATGTTAAGCCTGAAATTGTAAATAAGATGGAGAGCTTGGTAGAAGAAGAGTTAGAAAAAGCCGTTGAGATAAAGGAAAAGAAAAAAAGAAACGAAGAAATCGACTCCATTTTCGATAAAGCCTACGAAGAGATTAAGAAAGAGTTTGATGAAGAGGAACATCTTGACGCTCAATGTAAATCTGCTTTTGAAGATATAGTCAGAAATCTGGTCAGGGCAAAGATAGTTTCCACGGGAATCAGAATCGACGGAAGAGAGTTGGACGAAATCAGACCTATAACCTGTGAAGTGGGCGTTTTGCCGAGGGCTCACGGTTCGGCTGTTTTCACAAGAGGAGAAACCCAAGCTATGGTTGCCGTGACGCTCGGAACAAAAGAAGATGCCCAAATCATAGACGACATATCAGAAGAAAGCTACGAGCGTTTTATGCTGCACTACAACTTCCCTCCGTTTTCAACGGGAGAGGTAAAACGATTGGGACCTCCCGGCAGAAGAGAAATCGGACACGGACATCTTGCAAAAAGGGCAATAGAGCCTATTATACCGAAAGAGGAAGAATTTCCTTATGCAATAAGGGTTGTTTCTGATATTTTAGAGTCCAACGGGTCCAGCTCAATGGCGACCGTATGCGGCTCTACGTTGTCTTTAATGGATGCCGGCGTGCCTGTTAAAAAACCGGTCAGCGGTATTGCGATGGGACTTATAAGCTACAACGATACGAATACCATACTAACCGATATTCTCGGCGAAGAAGACCATTACGGCGATATGGATTTTAAGGTTGCAGGAACCAAAGACGGAATAACGGCGCTGCAGATGGATATTAAGATAAGCGGCGTTGATGCGGATATGTTGAAGGTTGCACTGGAGAAAGCCAAAAAAGCCAGACTGTTTATACTAAACAAGATGCTTGAGGCGATAGATAAACCGAGGGCTGCTCTATCCAAATATGCACCAAAGATAAAGATGCTGACGGTCGATACGGATAAAATAAAGGATTTGATTGGTCCAAACGGAAAAACCATCAAGTCGATAATCGAGCAGACGAATGTCAAAATAGACATATCTCAAGACGGCTCGGTCAATATATACGGCGGAATAGATTCCAAGCTTGACGAGGCTGTGGCAAAAATCAAAGAACTGACAACCGTTGTTAAAGAGGGAGATATTTTTGAGGGTGTTGTTGCCCGCATAGAGAGCTACGGTGCGTTTGTTAAGATTTTACCGAACAAAGACGGACTGCTCCATATCTCTCAAATATCCGCTCAAAGAATAGAGAGAGTATCAGATAAACTGAAGGTAGGAGACAAGATAAAGGTTAAGGTTACTGGCATAGATAAGTTCGGAAGAATTTCTTTAAGCCACAAGGCACTGCTGAGTGACGGTTCCCTCAATGAAAATAAAGAAGCTCAATAGAGATATAAAAAGCATTTCCGTGGGGATTTTTATTTCCGCCGGAAGTGCTTATGAAAATGAGAACGAGAGAGGACTCGCCCATTTCATAGAGCATATGCTCTTCAAAGGAACAAAAAACAGAACATACAAGCAGATAGCCGAGGATATAGACAGACTCGGCGGCACTATCAATGCCTTTACCTCAAAAGAATATACCTGTTTCTATGTCAGAATACTCAAAGATTTCATACACGAAGGATTCGACGTGTTGAAGGATATGCTTTTAAATTCGACTATCGATAAAAAGGAGCTTGAGAAAGAAAAAGGCGTAATAATAGAAGAAATCAATATGACTCAGGACAATCCCGAAGAAGCCGTATTTGACGCTTTTATGGAAAATGCCGTTTCGGGGAGTTTCGGAAAACCCATTCTGGGCACTAAAGAGCATATAGAAGGCTATAAGCGTGAGGATTTACTTAAATTTATGGGCAAACACTACAACCAGGAAAATATGATTATTTCTGCTGTCGGAAAAACGGAGGATATTGATTTTTCTTTGAACGGCGATTTCTTCTTTAGTGAATATGCAAATCAGGCAGAAGACGACAAGCTCATATTTTCATTTAAAAGCGGCGTTGATTTGGTAAAAAGGGATATACAGCAGTCAAATGTGGTTATGGGCTGCGAGCTGTTTGATGTTTACGATGAAAGAAAGTATGCGGCATATCTTTTAAACGACGTATTCGGCGGGACAATGAGTTCCAGGCTGTTTCAGAGCATACGAGAAGAGCAGTCTTTATGCTACCATATCTCTTCATCCGCAAAATTGTTTCAAAAAGGCGGCATTTTCAATATATTTGCAGGAACCTACAAAGACAACACTCAAAAACTATTGGATAGCATAAAAAAAGAGATAGAAAAACTGAAAAAACACTACTTAACACAAGAGGAACTCGACAAGGCAAAAACATACTTTAAGGGTTCGTATATGCTCTCTTTGGAATCCTCATACGCATCGATGGTTAAGCAGGGAATAGACAACATTTTGTACGGAGAGTATGTTGACGAAGAAAAGATAATAGAAAAAACCGACAGTGTTACAATGGACGACATAGTCGAAATTGTGGATATGATTGAGCCTGAGAGATTTCATATCACGGTTTTGGGAGATATAGACAAAGTTGATTGGTAACGGAGTAAGAAATGATTAAAAGATATTTGATGACACCGGGACCGACACCCGTGCCTGAGGATATTATGCTTCTTATGGCAAAACCCATCATTCATCACAGAACCGAAGAGTTTAAGACGGTTTTTAAAGAGACAAGGGAACTTGCAAAAAAGGTGTTTCAAACAAAAAACGATATGGCAATTTTTGCATCAAGCGGAACCGGGGCTATGGAGGCTTCGGTATCCAACATCCTTTCTGAAAATGATACCGCTTTAAGCGTTGCTGCCGGTAAGTTCGGCGAACGATGGGGACAAATTATTAGAGCGTTCGGGGCACACCCCGTTGAACTTTCCTACGAATACGGCGATTTTGCAAAGGTAGAGGATATACAAAAAGCCTTAGAGAATAATCCTAAAATAAAAGCCGTTTTTATGCAGGCTTCCGAAACATCAACCGGGGTCTTCCATCCGATTGATGAGATAGGTTTGATGTTAAAAGAAAAATTCCCTGAGATTATTTTTGTTGTTGACGGCATTACGGCTATCGGTGCGATAGATGTCAAAACGGATTTATGGAATGTGGATATTATGATAACAGGTTCTCAAAAAGCCCTGATGCTGCCGCCCGGCTTGTCAATAACAAGCGTCAGTGAAAAAGCCAAAAATACGATTGCAAAGACAAAAAACAGGCACTACTACTTCGATATATTGAAAGAACTGGCATCGGACGGTGGAAGTTATACACCTGCCGTTACACTCATTTACGGACTGAATATGGCATTGAAAAAACTGCTTGATGAGGGATTGGAAAATGTATTCAAAAGGCATTCGCTTTTGGCTGAAGCTACAAGGGCAGCCGTTAATGCGCTCGGGCTTGAATTGTTGGCAAAAAGACCTGCTAACTCTTTAACAGCCATAAAAACACCTGTTGATTCAACGAAGGTTATAGAGTGTATGAAATCGTTTGGCGTTGATGTTTCAAACGGTCAGGGCAGCTTGAAAGGTAAAATAGTAAGAATCGCACACCTCGGATATTTCGACAAACCAGATATCTTAACGGCAGTTTCGAGCTTGGAGATGGCTTTGAAATTATCAGGCGTTGATTTTAATTTCGGTGCGGGGATAAAAAAGGCTATGGAGATTTTTATCAATGAACAATGATATGCCCTCCGGCGTTGTGCAGTTCTTCGAGCCGTTATCTTCTTTAAGAAGAAAAACCGAAAATAACCTTATGGGTTTTTATACTCGCAAAGGATACAAAGAGGTGGTTACATCTCTTTTTTCCTATGAAAATAACATTTTCGACAGCCTTTTCGAGCCTTTGAAGACAAAACTGTTTAAGGTTGTGGATAAAAACAACGGACAAACAATGGTTCTTAGGGCTGATATAACTATGCAGATAACTCAGGCAATTATAACGGGTGATTTCGATATGCCCGTTAGGGTGTGCTATGCCGATAATATATACAGAGATGTGGAGGAGCACTCCGGAAAAAAGAGGGAGTTCAGGCAAACCGGCATAGAGCTTTTCGGAATAAGCGATATGAAAGCAGATAGAGAGGTTATAGACATTGCGGTCTCTTCTTTGAAAAACATAGGGGTTGAAAACATCTACTTGAGATTGTCCGACACATCCATATTGGAGAGGCTTTTAAAAGACTATGTAATTAACGATAAGTACGATGTGAATAAAATAAAGGAGATGCTTTATAAAAAAAACCTCGATTTGGTAATAAAGATGTTTAAGGATTTACCGCAAGATTTTATTGCAATGCTCAAGGTTTTAAATAAACAAAGCGGATATTTCGAAAGCAAGGACAGCTATAAAAGTACAAAAAAATATACCGAAAATGTCGTAAATCTTGCAGAAGAGATACACAAACTTCATAAGGATGTTACCCTTTTTTTGGATTTGTTTTACTGTGAGCATCCAATATATCATTACGGTGTGGTTTTTGATGTGTTTTCGGAAAACGTCAATCTTGCCGTAGGGGGGAGATACGGCAATGTTACCAGACAGTTCGGAAAATATATACCGGCAACAGGATTTGCAATAAACTTGGATGAGTTAACCTATTTTTTATTTGAAAAGGAGAAAAGATGAATAAGCTGGTTATCGGAGCCCAGTGGGGAGATGAAGGTAAAGGAAAGATAGTTGATATATTGGCTAAAGAGGCGGACATTATAGTAAGATACCAGGGTGGAAGCAATGCGGGGCACACGGTTTGTGTGGGCGATGAAACATTCATTTTACACCTTATTCCTTCGGGCATTCTGCACAAAGACAAGATATGCGTTATAGGAAACGGGGTCGTTATTGACCCGAAAAGCTTCTTTGAAGAAAAAGCAACACTTGAAAAGGTCGGTGTGGATATACAAGACAGGCTGCTTATCAGCGAAAAGGCGCATCTGGTTATGCCATACCATAAAGAGCTCGATGCTATGCAGGAAGGTAAACTCGGGGACAATAAAATAGGAACAACAAAAAGAGGGATAGGTCCTTGTTATGTTGATAAATACGCCAGACACGGAATACGTATATGCGATTTGGAAGATGAAAAAACGCTTAAAGAAAAAATAGACAGAAATACGGAAGAGATGAACAAGCTGTGCGACATATATTCAATGAACCGCTTCAAAGCAGAAGACATTTTTGATGAATACAAAGAGTATGCCAAACTTCTGAAGCCTTACATAAGAAACACTGTCTATTATTTAAACGGCGTATTTAAAAACAAGAAGAAAATTTTGTTTGAAGGCGCACAGGGCTCACTGCTTGATATAGACTTCGGCACATATCCGTTTGTTACATCCTCAAACCCGACTGTAGGCGGAGTGTTTACAGGAACCGGATTGCCCCATAAAGCTCTTGATAGTGTCGTCGGCGTTATGAAAGCATATACGACAAGGGTTGGTAACGGACCCTTTCCTTCGGAGCTGCTTGACGATATGGGTGATTCGATAAGAAAAAAAGGCTCGGAGTTCGGGGCTACAACAGGCAGACCGAGAAGATGCGGTTGGCTTGACTTGGTTGTTGTAAAATATGCAGCTATGATTAGCGGAATAGACAGCATCGCTATGACAAAAATAGATGTTTTGGACGGCTTGGATAAAATAAATGTATGCGTAGGTTATGAATACGAAGGTAGAAAGATAGGGTTTATACCCTCTCAGCTTGACGAGTTTGCAAAGTGCAAGCCGGTTTATAAAACGTTTGATGGGTGGGAAAACACGAAGCACATTGAATCTTTCGAAGATTTACCGGACAACGCAAAAAAATATGTGGAGTTTATAGAAAAATTCCTGTCAATTCCCGTAAGTTTAATATCAACCGGGGCAAAAAGAAGCGAAACCGTAATGAGATAGGAGGGGGCTATGTGTGTTTTTTGCGATATAGTAGCCGATAAAATACCGGCTCAAAAGGTATATGAGGATGAAAATTACTTGGCATTTAAAGACATCAACCCGAAAGCACCGGTTCATATATTGATAATTCCGAAAAAGCATATAGAATACCTGTCGGATATTGATGATTCTAATAAAGATATGGTAGCGGATATGGCTGTCATTGCAAATAAAATAGCAAAAGAGCTCAACATAGACAAAAGCGGCTACAGAATAGTTATAAATAACGGACCCGATTCAGGGCAGGAGGTTTTTCATCTTCATATGCACCTGCTGGGCGGCAAAAGAATGAGCTTTACAACTTGAAAAAGGGGTTGTATGGAAACTTTAATGCTGGTTGAAAAGGCTGCAAAAGCCTTGGATGAAAAGGGCAGAATACCCTTTAGCGAAGAAGACATTAGAAATTACATAGAAGAAACTTTCAAACGGAGGCTCTCCTTGGATGAGGTAAAAGACGCTATAGATACATTGCTTATATCAAGCCAAAAGGAGGCTCCTATGAGAAAGTGTATCTATAAAGAAAAAAAGGGCGGATATTCGTATCTTTATGCCTGTTCTTTCGGTGCAAGATGAAAATATCAATAATTAACGGTCCCAATCTTAATATGTTGGGCACAAGAGAGCCTTCTTTATACGGAAATCTAACCGTCTCTGATATAAATAGACAGATAGAGATTAAAGCCGATGAACTCGGTGTTGAGATAGACCTGTTTCAATCGAATATTGAGGGTGAAATAGTAGAAAAAATCCACAGCCTATACAACAATTTCGACGGCTTTATAATAAATGCGGCAGCTTATACACATACGAGCATAGCAATCAGAGACGCAGCTTTGTCTGTTTCTCTGCCCTTTATAGAGGTTCATCTGTCGAATGTATATAAAAGAGAACCCTTTAGGCACAAATCCTATCTTGCCGATATAGCTTTGGGTGTAATATCCGGTTTCGGATACCTAAGCTACACTCTTGCACTGGAGGCTTTGGTTAAACACATCAAGGCTCAAGCACAAGCCTGAATCCTATAAAATCGCTTATAAGACCGGGCATATAGTTGCTTCTTGCAGAAAGCCTTGCATCCTCTTTTGTGCTGTACCAACTTCCGCCTCTTACCGATTTTGCCAAAGAGACATAAGGATTTAAATATACGGGATTATCCGTTTTACTAATCGAATAAGCTTTTGAATAGTATGTATCGTAGCACCATTCGGCGGCATTACCTATCATATCGTACAGTCCGTATCTGTTTGGTAAAAATGAGCCTACGGGTGCGGTTGCTACATACCCGTCTTTACAGGGAAACGGTTTTTGGAGATAGCTTTTTATCTTATTATGAGCCGTAATGTCATAGATATTCGCATACTTGCAGGCTGATTTGGCGTTATGCCAATAGGTATCCCTTTTTATTCCGGCTCTTGCGGCATATTCCCACTCCGCCTCCGTCGGCAGTCTGTATATCTCTTTTGTGTTTGCGTATAACCACTTTAAATACTGTTGTATCTGGTCCCACGAGACATTAACGACAGGTTGGTTGTCCTTGTTTAGGTTGTACAGTTTGCTCTGTCCGCTGTTGTGAGCGGCATCGAACATCTTAAACTGTTTGTTTGTGACTTCGTACTGACCCATAAAAAAACCGTTTACACACACCTTGTGCGGCGGTTTTTCATCTTTTCTTGCCAAAGAATCGTCTTTGTTTGCACCCATAATATAACACCCGCCTGGTATGTATAT
This sequence comes from Desulfurellales bacterium, assembly GCA_027035575.1. Lineage (GTDB taxonomy): Bacteria > Campylobacterota_A > Desulfurellia > Desulfurellales > Hippeaceae > S144-51. The sequence continues at coordinate 31,290 of JALVUQ010000008.1, forward strand.
AAACTTCATTCCGAGGGCATTTGTATAGTGTCGAGGACGTACAAGCAAGCTCCAGGTTGCACCATTCGGCAAACCGTTTGGAAAATCCTTAAATACATCCCAATATATTTTTTTATTCAATCCTGCACTGACAAGCCCGACATCGCCTTCAAGATGCAGGTTTCTGGTTGAATAAATATGACCTTTGGTTCTGATTTGTAATCCTACGACAAACTGTTTCGTACTATTGCCCGGTATGTCGTAATAAAACACCATATAATTGCCTTCAACTCTTGCCGATGCGTTTTTATAGTTTGCGGCTTTGACATTTATTGAAAAAACGATAATAACAAACAGCAGCGATAAATATTTAAGCATTTTAACACCTCACTTTTAAAAATAGTACCTATATATTAATCGGATTTCAAGGCAAAAATGGTAGCCCCAAGGGGAGTCGAACCCCTGTTTTCGGCGTGAGAGGCCGACGTCCTAACCACTAGACGATAGGGCCACAAAATAAATGGCTGGGATGCAGGGATTCGAACCCCGACCAGCGGATCCAGAGTCCGCTGTCCTACCATTAGACGACATCCCAATGCGAGTGAAAATTTTATAAGTTTATGCCTAAAAGTCAAGAAAATTATATCCGTTTGCCTATAAAAAGCACAAACCTGCGGTTTAGACAGGTTGGTTTTGAGCGCTTTTTACGGTGTTTGAATTAAAACTTAAAAAAAGTTAAGGTTAAATTTTTTTGTTTGACTAAACCGACGTTGTGTTTACAATAAACTTGTTATGCTTAGAAAATCGGCATTTGTAATAATCATACTTCTATTGACCTTGCAGGTTGCCAAATCTCAATCAATAGAACAGCTCTTTAAAAATAACAGCAAAAACAGCTTTGAAACAATTTTGTCGTTAGCAAAAAAAGGTAATGTAGAGGCTATGTATTATGTCGGTCTTTCTTATGAAATAGGTCAGGGCACAAGATTAAATTACAAAAAAGCCTTTATCTGGTATAAGAAGGCTGCCAATACCGGCTGGAGCAGGGCTCAATACAATCTGGCTTTTTTATATAAGTACGGCTACGGAACAAAAAAGAATATGATTCAATCATACAAGTGGTTTTATATATCCGGTCATATCTATGAGTGCGATTTGGATGCTCAACAGATGAGTGAAAAAGAGGTAGAAAAAGCCGTAGCCGAGGCTCTGGAGTGGGAGCAAAATCATAATGGGTAATGTAAGAGAATATTTATACCCTGCACAGATGAAGATATGACATTCAAAAGCATCCTATTCAAAAAAGAGGAGGAGTTTGACCCCTCCCAACAAGAGCCGAAGTTTTTTGCAGATTTAAACCTAAACCTGATAGTTGACGAGATAACAAAAACAAAAGAAGCCTACGATTTAAAGCCGTTTTTTTATCACAGTCTTAAAAGTGTGGACAACATAACGTACCGCCAGAAGATTTTAAAGGATATAGAACAAGAGGACGTGTTCGGCGCTTTAAAAGAGTTTGAGTCAGCGATGAATGCGGTAAAAAGCGGATTGGAAAAGGTTGAAAAACTTTCCTGCAAATATCAAAAGGAGCGTTGGTTTCTCGATTCGGTGGATTTGTACTGCTACGGGGTTGTAAAGCTGCATTCATCTCTGTCTTCGCTAACGGTTAATTCCGAAGGACTTTTGTCTTTTTCCTCTTATCTTGAATCGTATATTGCATCGGATAAATTTAAAGAGATGCTTGAACACACAAAAATACTGAAACAAGGTTTGGATGAGGTTAAATATACACTCTTTATAAAAGAAAACAAAATAAGAGTGGAAAATTATAAAAACGAAGAGGATTACGGGAAAACAATTCTCGAGGTGTTCGAACGTTTCAGGCAGTTTGATGTTGAGGATTTTAAAGCTGAATTTCACAAATCAGAATATGCAAACCACATAGAAATAGAAATTTTGAAGTGCGTGGCTAAATTAAACCGGGCTCTCTTTGATGATTTGGAAGGGTACTGTTTGACATACGAAAACTTTATCGATGAATATATTAAAAAGTTCAACAAAGAAGTGCAGTTTTACATCTCTTATCTGGAGTATATCAAACCTTTGGAGGATTTGCAGCTTAGGTTTTGCTACCCTCAAACGGTTCAATCCAAAAACGACATACAAAACCAAGAGGGCTTCGATATGGCTTTGGGGCATAAACTTGCAAAAGAAGACAGAGCAGTTGTCAGCAACGATTTTTATTTAAAAGGCAAAGAGCGCATTATTATAGTAACAGGACCCAATCAAGGAGGAAAAACGACATTTGCAAGGGCATTCGGTCAGATACATTTTTTGGCCTCTTTGGGATTAAAGGTTCCGGGCTCAAAAGCCAAACTTCTGTTGTTCGATAATATCTTTACCCATTTTGAGAAGGAAGAGTCAATTCAAACCTTAATAGGCAAACTGGAAAACGACCTTGTGAGGATAAAGGATATTTTAGAAAAAGCCACAGACAGAAGTATAGTTATTATGAATGAAATATTCTCATCAACCAGCCTTCACGATGCACTGTTTTTGGCTCAACAGGTGTTAAAAGAAATAATTGAAGCCGATTCCTTATGTGTTTTTGTGACATTTCTCGATGCGCTTACCGAATTAAGCGATAAAATTGTGAGTATGACAAGCACCGTTAAAGATGACGATGTAAGCTTGAGAACGTATAAAATCATAAGAAGGCAGGCAGACGGCATTGCCTATGCAATATCGATAGCAAAAAAACACAGCTTAACCTATGAATGTCTCATTGACAGGTTGAAGAGAAACTAAAAAATGAAAGTGTTTTTGATGTATAAGGATAGGGATTTCAACTTAAACTCTCCTTTGTGCGAACTGTCTGAAAATACGGCTTACGATTTGGAGTTGGATACGATTTTCAAGGCTATGGCAAAGGAAGACGAATTTTTCTATAAGGTTTCAAAGAAAGCCGTTTTGGAGAGCCTTGTTGATGTCGAGACCATACTCTACAGGCAGGAAGTTTTGAAGGATTGCATTAAAAACGAGGATGCCGTAAAAAAGCTGTATGACATAGCCGTTCAATCAATAGAGTTTGAAAAGAAAGCCTACTTTCTGTTTTTTAACAAATACCCGGAAAGTGTGCTTCACAGCTCTGTCAGGCTTATGGAGATGTTCACCGAAACCCTAAACGATTTAAAAAATCTTGCCGTTGAAAATAGGGATAAATTTTCCTCCGAAGGGTTTAAACGTTTTTTTGAAATGGTTGAGAAAGAGCTTAGCGATGACTATTTTGCATTGATTAAAAAGCACCTGAAAAACCTGGAGTTTAGAGGCGGTATGTTAATTAGTGCCGAGTTGGGCAGCGGAAACAGAGGTAAAAATTTTATTTTGAGAGAACTTAAAGAGGAAAACAGAAGCTTTGTTGAGAGAATATTTTCAAAAAGGAAGGACTCATATTTAATCACTATACACGAACGAGACGAAGCAGGTGCAAAAGCACTTGGAGAATTAAGGAATAAAGGTATAAACTCCGTTGCGAATGCCGTCTTTAAATCAGCCAAACATATATTGAATTTTTTTGAAATCTTAAAAACAGAAGTGGCGTTTTATCTTGCCGCTGTAAATTTGTATAAGAAACTTAAATCACTAAACGAGCAGATATGCTTCCCCGTTCCGCTTAAAAAAGAAACAAGAAAACTGGTTTTTAGTGGTTTATACGATGTATGCCTTGCTTTGACCTTAAATAAAAAGGTTGTGGATAATACGCTTGACACTAAGGATAAAAACATCTCCCTGTTTATAATAACCGGAGCAAATCACGGCGGAAAGTCAACATTTTTAAGGAGTGTGGGGTTGGCAAAACTGATGATGCAGTGCGGTATGTTTGTTGCCGCCGACTCTTTTTCGTCAAACATAAACAGCAATATATTTACGCACTACAAAAGAAAAGAGGATGTAGAGATGGAAAGCGGTAAATTTGACGAAGAGATGAAAAGGATGAGCCTTATTGTTGACAAACTGAAAAAAGACTCCCTTGTTCTGTTTAACGAATCGTTTGCATCTACAAACGAGATAGAGGGCTCGGAGGTTTCAAAACAGATAGTTTCGGCTTTAATGGAGTATGGTACGGAGATGTTGTTTGTAACGCATATGTACAAATTTGCCGGCGATTTCTATGAAAAAGGTTTAAGCAGCGTAATGTTCTTGAGAGCAGAAAGAAAGGATGACGGCAGCAGAACATACAAAATAGAAGAGGGTAAACCCCTAAAAACAAGTCACGGCAAGGACATATACCGGAAGGTATTCGGATAGTTTATGCCGTTTAAGACAGCATTGCATTGCAAAATGTTTATAATTCCTTTGACAACTACACACCCGTTTTGCTATACATAATGCACCGTTTGCGAGCGTGGCGGAACTGGTAGACGCGCTAGACTTAGGATCTAGTGCCGGAAGGCGTGGGAGTTCGAGTCTCCCCGCTCGCACCATTTGTTCAACCCTAAACTATAATGTCTTTTTTATCATTTCTATTATATTCACACTGAAAAGTTGTGTGTGATATGCCGAATTTTTTATTAAGCAGTTCTTCAAGTGTATCGATAACCCTATTTGACTCTGAAAGCGTGACATTTTTATTAAAATCCAGGTGCGCCTCAAGGTTTATGTTGTGTTCGTCGAGTTTCCATATATGTAAGTGGTGTATGTTATCAATTTGAGGCAAACTTTCCACAACACTCACCAATTTCTCTATCTCCACCTCTTTCGGTGCAAACTGCATTAAAATGGCAGCTGTCTCTTTTATAAGTTTTAAGCTCGATACGATTAAGTATAAGGCAATCAATAGAGAAATTATCGGGTCAACCCAAAACAACCCGAAGTAATACATCAAAATACCGCCTGCAACAACCGCAACCGATGTAACAACATCGCTTAAAAGATGAAGATAGACGGCTTTTATATTGAGGCTGTCGTGAGAATCGCCTTTAACAAATAAAACCGAGAGCGTGTTCAATGCTATGCTCAAAAGCCCCAAGCCAATTACCCAAATAGAGTTTATGTTTGCAGGATGCCGCAGTTTATTAAAAGCCTCGATAATTAAAAACAAGGCTACGCCGATAAGAATCGATGCGTTAAACAATGCCGCCAGAATTTCCGCTCTTTTATAGCCGAATGTTTTCTCTTTTGTGTCGGGATATGTGGAGAGTCTGTTTGCAATATAGGCTATCAAAAGCGCCAAAACATCGCTGAAGTTATGCAGGGCATCACTTAAAAGCGCAAGCGAGCCGGATGCCAGCCCGCCTATTATTTGAGACAGAGTAATGATTATGTTCAAAACCACAGTCATAAAAAGCTTTTTGCCCTGTACGTGATGGGTGTGAGGCATAATCTCCCTTTTTTTAAGTTGTTTTTATAATTTCTTTGTCAGCCTTTTTATCTTTATCGAAAAGGTAGGCGAACATAGGCACATACACAAGCGTCAAAAATGTCCCGATAAGTAAACCTCCTACGGCAACATCAGCCAAAGGAGAAAGCCTTTCAAGCCCCACAGCGCTTTCAAGAGCTATCGGAATCATACCGGCAATCGTACCGAAAGCTGTCATCATAACAGGCCTAAACCTTATCCTGACGCTTTCCAAAGCGCTTTCAAAGGCGGATTCCTTTTTTCTGAAATGCTGATAGAAATCTATCAATAAGACCGAGTTTTTTATTATGATGCCGAAAAGCAGAATAATTCCCATCATACTCGGCATACAGGAGGGCTTGTGGAAAATAAGCATTGCCCAAGAAGCTCCAATCATTGAAAGAGGCAAGACAACAATCATAACAAGACCCATCTTTACAGACCTGTAAACGGCTATGAGCGTCATAGTCAAAAGAACAACGCCTATTAAGATTGCTTTAACCATTCTTTTGAAGCTGTCGTTTAACTGCACTATGCTGCCTGCCTGAACTACCCTAAATCCGTCGGTTTTTAGATTTTTTAATATATTATTGCTGTCTGTCGTTAGCATATTTACAGGCTTTTTGTTTCTATATCCGTTTACGTCTATACTGTACAGCAGTTGGTCTCTTTCTATCTTTGCGGCTGTAAAGTGCTTTTTGAATTTTGCAACGCTTTCAAGCGGTATGTAATAGCCAAACGCCGATTTAATCGGTAAAAGCCTTATGCTCTGCAGATTTTTGTTGAACTTGCCTTTAAGATAGACCCTGACAAATTGAGTGTTCATAGATGTAAAATCACCGTTTATTGATGCTACCCTGCCGTTTATCGGGATTTGTGCAATAATCATTGCCGGTGTCAGACCGTAGCTTAGAGCCTTATTTGTGTCAATATTAAGCTCAATTTCCTGGAAATCCTCACTCCAGCTCGTATCCACACTTGTCAACCCCTTGATTTTTGCAATAGCATTTTTAATGTATTGAGCTTCGTGTGACAAACCGTAATAGGTGGGGCTTTCTATCCTTACATCAAGCGGTGCTTTTATGGTAGAAAGGGGCGTTGCCCCGAAATCATAAACATCTACGCTTTTAACGCCCTCAAGAGTATTGAGTTTGTTTCTAAAAATAGATTCAATCTGCCAAATCGTCAGTTTTCTGTGGAATCTGTCAACACAGTTAACCGTGATTGATGCCTCGCTCGGCAGATTGCCGCTTCCCAAAGACAGCACTCCAGCCTCAGAGCCAAACGCCACCGAGCTCATTTCAACATAGGGCTGTTTGTGAAGCCAATGCAGGAATTTCTCCATCTTAACTATCGATGCACTTGTCGTGCTGTTTGGAGAAAAACGCACCTTTGCCATAATAATTCCCGTATCCATAGGAGGCATAATATCCCTGCCCAAAATAGGCATAATATTTTTAACGCTCAAAGCAAAAACTATCATTACCCCGACAATCAAAACCGCGCGCCTCAAAAAAGCTCTTTTGCTGTTTGAAAAGCGCAAGATTCCCACATAAACATCCACAAATCTGCCGATTGTCTTAAAATAAAACTGCTCAAACAGCTTTTCTATTTTTGTTTTTTTCGTTCCGTTTTTATAAAGATAAACGGAAAGTTTCGGAACAAACGTAACGGATAAAAAATATGACGCTATTAACGATATAATTAACGTGGAGATTAAAGGCTGAAAAATCTTTTGTGGGTAGTCTCCCACAAACATCATAGGAAACAAGATAACTATGGTCGAAAGTGTCCCTGCAAAAACAGGTCCTAAAACCTCCTTAGTGCCGTTGTATATCGCCGTGTTTAGGTCTTCTTTCAGCTCGTTTAAGTGCCGCTCGATGTTTTCCAAAACAACAACGGCGTCGTCTGTCAGCATACCCAAAGAGAGGATTATTGCCGTATAAACGACAATATTCAACTCACCCCCCGTTAACCAAATAATGGCAATTGTAGAGAAAAATACCATAGGTATGGAAAGACCGGCTGCTATAATTGCTCTGAAATTTCCCAAAAACAGCAGCAGAACAATAAGCGTATAAATTATGGCATCCCGCAGCGCTTCAAGCATATTACTGTTTGAGGTTAAAATAAGATTTCTTTGAGTGTCGGATATTTCAAACTTTATGTTCGGATATTGGGCTTTTAGGTATTTTATGGCTTTTCTTGCCGCATTGGAAACATCCAAAACACTGCCGCCGGGCGCCCTTTGTATTGAAAGGGCAATAGCGGGATGTCCGTCTCCCACATATCCGCTGAACAGCTTTTCGTGACCCCATTTTACTGAGGCAACACTATCAAGCGGAACGTTAGGGGCAACTTGAAGCTGCTTCAACTTTTCAATTTCATCCTTTTCGCCGTAGTATGTCAGAGTCAAAAAGTTGTTTTTACTTTTCATAAAGCCAATCGGCATATCCCTATCCAGAGAAGACAAAGCCTTTATCACAACATCCGCCGAAAGACCGTACTTTGCAAGTTTATACGGGTCTATATTGACAGTAATCGCACTTTTGTATCCGCCGAACACCTCGACATTGCCGATTGCAGGAATCCCAAGCAGATACGGTTTTATGAAGCTGTCGGCAATTTTTCTTATATCGGTTAGGCTCAATGAGCCGTTTTTTGGCGATAGAGAAATCACATCAACAGGCAGTGTAAAACTGCCTACCGTATAAATGGAAGGGTTGGCATTTGCAGGCAGTTTGGATTTTACTATTGAAAGGGCGTTTGAAACGTCCACGGCTGCGTTTTCCAATCCTTTTTTATAATTAAATACCACCTTAACAATGGAGAAGTTAGCAACATTAACGCTGCTTATATCTCTTACATAGCTGAGCCTTGACACTTCCTCTTCGATAGGTTTTGAAACGCTGCTTGCGGCAACCTGAGCCGTGACCCCGGGTATCTTTGTTATGACTACAACCTGCGGTCTGTCGGCATCGGGGAAAAGATTTTTAGGCAAATCTTGCAGTCCTATAACACCCAGTATAAAAAACAGAGCTATTATACTAAAAAGCGTGTATGGTCTTTTGTAGAAATAATCAAACATACGCTTACTCCTTCACTATCCTGACACCGCCAAGCAGCTTTATGAAAATATCCGGTTTTGTAACTACAATCTGTTTACCGAGAATGTTTTTATCATTAACGGCTAATCCCTGCTCTCCCGATGCTATAATTTTTATTTTTTCAGGTATCGCCCTATTCTTATCGGCTACAAAAACATAGTTTTTTCCGTTGTCGTTTAAAACCGCATCAAATGGCAGTTTTACGGCTTTTCCTTTAAAAATTACAATGCCGACCTTTACGCGCGCATTCGTATTTAGAGTCGTATTGACATCCGCTTTATATTCGTTTAATCCGTTAAAAGTGCTGTTGAGCGCAACAACATTTAAGAATTTCCCTTTGAAAATGACTCCTTTGGGTTTTATGTCATCCGGCAGTCTCAAAAGTATATACTTACCGCCCTTTGAACTTATGGAGCATATGGGCTTACCGGGCATCGCAACATCGCCGACATTTGAGTATTTTTTGCTTATAATTCCTTCAACTGGGGATTTGATAACGGTATAAGAAAGCAGTGTTTTTAGGCTTGTTATATCGCTTTTTGTGCTTTTAATCTGTGATTTAACCGCATCGACGGATGATTTTAAAGACGAAATTATATCCTCTTCCTTTTGATACTGCTCAATTGAAGCGCCCTTAACCTTTAAAAGGGCTTTTGTTCTTCTGTGCGTCAATATCATATTTTTCAAAGACAGTTTAACCGAACTTAATTTTGAGTACAGAGATTTTAGAGAGGACTGCGCCGATGCAATCTTTGCCTTTGTTGAGGACGAATCAAGCCTTACTACCACCTCACCTTTTTTAACCCTGCTGCCTATCGGTTTTAAGTATAAAACACGTGCCGCAAGTTTGGTCGTTACATTGAAATCCACCGAGCTTTCGATTAAACCCAAACCCGACATAGAAAGATAAAAATCGCTTACGGTCGGCTTCATCGTTTTAACAACAACCGGATAGGTTTTGGGCGGTTTAAGCTGCGCCAATTCTTTCTTTCTAACTTTTATTAACACAATTAAACTGATGGCAATAACCAGGACCAATACGAATAAAATAAATTTCTTTATCATTTTACAATCTCCTCCAAATCATTTCCGTAAATAACGGCAAGCTTCGATACTATTTCCCATCTTTTTGTTTTCAAAGAAAGCAGGTTTGCCTGAGCGCTCAACAGTTCGTCTTCGTATCTCAAATACTCCTCTTCTGTCATTCTTTGCGTATCAAACGCCACTTTCGCATACTTCAACAGCTGTTTTTGGTTTTTTACGCTTTTTTGCGCCATTACTATCGAGTTTTTTAGAATTTGAAGCTGACTGTTCAGGCTTTCCGAGTCTGATTTGAGTTCTATGTTTAATTGACTGAGTTCAAACTTGCTTTTTAAATAGTCGGATTTTGTTTTTTGTATATCGGTATAGATGGTTTTGTTGAATATTGGAATCTGCATATACAAGCCGATATTGGCGTAATTTCTAATAACCGAATCGTCTGTATTGTAGCTTGTGCCGAATTTTCTAAAAGCAAAACCTTTAAGATAAAACGACGGATAAAGCCTCGCTTTTTGCGCATCCACAGCATATTTTTTTGCTTTAATAACGTATTGTAGGGGCTTTGTTGAAAAAAACTCTCCCTCTTTTAAATTTTGAGCCTGATGCATAGGTATCGAATGTGTGATATTGATTGATGTCAGCGTTTTTATGCCTGCTATGACACTGTTTTTCGATGTTTCTATATTGTTTATCTCTATGTCGATTTGATTTATCGTATTTTCTATCTTCAAAGCCGCAATTTCGGGAGTTCTGCCTGTTTTAACACCTATTTTTATGCTCTCAAGCTGGGTTTGAAGCGATTTTTTTCTTTGAATCATAGCTTTTTTAAGTTTTTCCAAATATTGCAGTTTGGCATTTAGGGACACCAAAACGGCTTCGTTTCTTAAAATATTCAGTTTTAATTTTTCTTCGGCGCTCTTTCTCATAGCCTGAGCTTTCTTTGCAAGGCTAAAAAGAGGATAGACAAAAACAGGCATATCAACCTCTACCCCGAGCTGACTTATGGTCTTACTGAAAGGAAACGCCCCGTTTGTTTTTGTTATGTGAGCGCTTTCTGTCGGTGTAACCGGTCTCAGCGACGTCGGTGAGTTGAACTGTTCATACGAACTTAAGCCGTAAATCTTAGGATAGAATTGGGAAACAGCCCCTTTTTGGGCATATATAGACTCTTTTAAAACCAGCTTGTCAACTGTGGTCACAGGTTGTTTTTTAAGAGCCTTAAATAAGTCCCGCATACTTAAAGCGTTGGCGTTTAAGCCTATTGCCAAAACCAAAAGAATAATTGAAAATACTCTAACCATAACTCTTCAATCCTTTCAAAATAATCTCATAAAGTTCAAGAGGCACATTCTCCACATCCTTCAAAAGAAACTCATTTTGGGGAAATTTTTTTGATAACCTTTTCCTCAATAAACAACTCGATAGATAGTAGCTTATTGCGCCTATAACGATAAAATGAACCATTTTTGCATCCCTTTCAACAAATACACCCTCGTTTACCCCCTGTTTAATAATGTTATCAAGTATTTTTAGAACGCATAAAAACCTTTCCATTATCTCATCAGACATATGAATGCCGTCAGAGGCAATCTCCCTCATCAAAATTCTTATAAAGGTCTCATCCTTCTTTGCTTGAACAAAAAACGCCTCGATATAAATCTTTAGTGCCTCTTTAGGGTTGTCGGACTCATCCCTTTTGTTTATGAGATAATCGTATATGGCATTTACGGAGTCTTTTAAAATACAGGAATATAAATTTTCCTTGCTTTTAAAATGATAGTAAATCAAAGCCTTGTTTGCATTCGATTGTGAGGCTATCTCATCCATAGTCGTACCGTCGTAACCGTTTTTAGCAAAAAGCCTCTTTGCCTGCTTTAGAATAACTTTCTTTTTTTCCACTTCAACTCCTTTAACTAACCGGTTAGTATAAAAATAAAAAACGAAATGTCAAGACGAAAATTTCTAACTTTTAATCAAACCTATATTTGTATCAAAGCCGATACAAAAGACTGTCAGTTAAAAAGTCGCCGCATCAATCAAAAAGCATATATGAATTTTAGCCAAGCCGTGTTGCCCTTGGTGTGGTTTTGAGCCGATAAATCAAACTGCATCCTTGCGGAAAAGAACATATTTTTATAGTTATACCAAACCCCGGGACCTACGGAATACTCCTCGGACTTTTTGCTTTCGTCAGCTTTTAAAAGAGCCCTGACAACTGCCGGAGTGCCGCTTTTGGAGTAATATTTATCGTTTGTAACCTGTTTATAAAAAAAGCCGTTTACACCGATTCTAAAGTACCTGCTGAATCCGTAAGACACGCTGTAGTCAAAGTGAAACTCCTGCCCCGGTCTTCTGTCGGGGTTAAAACCGTAAACCGTAGGTGCATCGTTTTGTTTTGTACTGAAATCGTACATAAGTTTTATGGAAAAACCGAATCGTCCCGGCAGATATGTTGCAGCCAAAACAGGTTCAAACGTAAAAAAGTTGTGGCTTACGTTTGCCAGATTGTAGTCGTCCTGTCCGTATGTAGGTATATAGATATCCGCCAAAGATGTGACGATGTGCAGCTTGCCCTGAAACAGGTGGTATGCAAGAATGAAAGGGCTGTATATGATATAGGGAACGCCGCTGTCTGAAAAATCTTTCTTGTGCGCCTTTCCGACGGGAGCATTAAAATCCAGATTAACATGCAAAAAAGGAATAAAAAGGTGCTGTCCGTAACTTCCACCGAGAATTTTAAATTTGCTTATCCATATAAATCTCAGCACATCGGCATCGACATTGAGCTTATTGAATACGCCTATATCGTTTCTTGCGTTGTCTTTCAGTGCGTTTGCGTGATAGTTGGATGCGTAATTTTCAAAATAAAACCCCGGAGGCGGCGCAATTCCCGCTAAAAAAGCCTCCGCTCCGTTCGGATAGGAGCCGCTTCCGCCGGCAAAAACGTCTTTAGAACCAAAAACAAAAAAAAAGACCGAAAATAAAACCAACAAACACTTTTTCATAACAAATCCCCCAAAATTTATTTTTTTATGCCCGTATCGTATCATTTATGAATTATTTATGTTGTTAACTTTTATCTTTAGAAATTCAGCCCCCCAATTCAAATTGTAAAACCATTATGCAGAATTTTTATTTTGTTTACAACTTTTTGATTGAAACCGACTTTTTTAAGTAAAAGATGGTTATTAATCAAAATTTAACTTGACATATAATTTATTAATTCTTATTTTGTTATCAGATTAGATAGAAAAAATTTTTTAGGAGGTGAATTAATTATGCGCAAAAGATTGGTTATTTTGTTGAGTGCTTTGATGCTTGTTACAACCTTTGGTGTTTCAAAGTCGTTTGCCGTAAAAAATTACATCATAGCAACGGCAACGCCAGGCGGAACGTACTATCCGGTTGGTGTGGCAATTGCCACTCTAATCAATATGAAGTTGGCGAAAAAGGGTATAACGGCAACGGCTATAACATCGGCAGGCAGCGGTGAAAATGTCAGGTTGCTGAAGGACAAAGAGGCTGATTTTGCTATTTTGCAAGGTCTTTTCGGTTCTATGGCATACAACGGTAAAGGTGTTTATAAAAAACCGCAACGATTTTTCTACTCGGTAACCGCCCTTTGGCAAAACGTCGAGCATTTCTCGCTTTTGAGCAAGTATGTAAAAACGGGCAATATAATGGACTTAAAAGGACTGCATAAAAGATTTTCCATAGGAAAAAGGGGCAGCGGAACCGAAGGAAGCGGAAAAGTCATACTTTCTGCTTTGGGCATAAAAATAGGTAAAGATTTGGAGCCTGTCTATCTCGGTTACAACCAGAGCATCGATGCTATGATTGACGGAAGAATAGCCGGAGCAAATACGCCTGCAGGTCCGCCGGTTGCTGCAATTACAAGACTTTTTGCAAGATTGGGTCCGAAAAAAGCAAGAATTTTGAATTTTACGGATGCACAGTTGAAAAAGATTGACAGCAACTATGATGTCTGGTTCAGGTATGTTATAAAGCCCGGTACTTATCCCGGACAGAAAAAACCTATCTACACAATAGCGCAACCGAACTTCCTTGCCGTAAGAAAAGGCATTCCTGCAAAAGACGTATATTTGATAGTTAAAACCATTTATGAGAATTTACCGTTTTTGCATAATATTCACAAGGCAACCTATGCAATTAAACTCGAAAATGCAATCAAAGGACTGCCTGTTCCTCTGGATGCGGGTGCTGCGAAATTCTACAAAGAACAAGGCTTGAAGATTCCGACTAAACTTATAGCAAAATAAGAGACTATGACAGAAGATAAACAGCTGCTTGAAGAGGAAGAAGCCGGTTCAAAAATACTTGTCAGAAATATAGACAAACTGGGCAATGTAGGAAAGACCGTCAAGATTGCAAGTGTCATCTTGACGGTTTTCTCCTTATGGTTTAACAGCTTCGGGGTTATGTCAACCCTTCATCAAAACGCTATTTTCTTCTCTTTTATAGTTTTCACGGGTTTCATTCTATACCCAACGTCAAAAAAACATCCCAAAAAAACGCTTACCGTAGATGTTATTTTAGGGACTCTCGGTTTTTTAAGCGGACTTTATATCGTTTTTTTTGAAAATACCATTCACGCAAGAAACGAAGTTTTAATTTTACGTGATATGATAGTTGCAGGTATTGCCGTTTTGCTTATTATTGAGCTGTCAAGAAGGGTGGCAGGCATTGTAATACCTTTTTTGGCTGTTTTGTTTAGTTCATATGCCCTGTTTTTGGGAAGATATATGCCTGCGGGTATGTTCAATTTTAGGGGTATTCACCTGTCAACATACCTGTATCGAATGTACTTTACAACAGACGGCATTTTCGGTTACATAACCACGATAGCTTCGACCTATGTATTTTTGTTTATACTGTTTGCGGCATTTTTTCTAAAAAGCGGTGCCGGTGATTTCATTATTGACTTTTCAAAGGCAACGCTCGGTAAAACGGTCGGAGGACCTGCCAAAGTTGCCGTTATTGCAAGCGGTATTATGGGCTCCATTACCGGAAGCTCAGTTGCAAACGTTGTGGGAACGGGCTCTATCACAATTCCTTTAATGAAAAAAATAGGCTTTGCGCCGGAGTTTGCCGGCGGTGTCGAAACATCCGCCTCCGTAGGCGGTCAAATGATGCCCCCTATTATGGGAGCAGGTGCATTTGTGATGTCACAATGGACACAGATACCATACACGACAATAATAGGTGTGGCTTTTATACCTGCCGTTATATACTATCTCGGTGTTTTGCTGAACGTTCACATAAGGGCAAAAAAATCGGATATCAAACCGCTTGACGATAAGGATATTCCAGACCTGAAAACGGTTATGAAAAACGGATGGCACTTTATGATTCCGCTTCTGGTTTTAATCGCTCTTCTTGCATACGGCTTTACACCAACCTATGCAGCCATTTTGAGCATCATATCGGTTGTAGCGGCAAGCTGGCTTAAAAAAGACTCGAGGATGGGCTTTAAAAAGATATACGAAGCCTGTGTATTCGGTGTAAGAAATATGGTTGCAACGGGGGTTTTGTTAATAGCTGCCGGCATAATAGTCGGTGTTATCACCCTCACCGGGCTTGGAATAGCCTTTTCCGTCATTGTTACTTCAATTACGTCAAACAGCATTTTTTGGCTGTATGTTCTAACAGCTTTGGCGGCACTGTTTTTGGGAATGGGTTTGCCTGTTACGGCATCATACATTGTTTTGGCTGTGCTGATAGCACCCGCATTTAAAATGCTCGGGGTGAGTCTGTTGGCTGCCAATATGACCGTGTTTTGGTTGGCAGAAACGGCGAACGTGACGCCTCCCATAGCCTTGGCTGCATTTGCGGCAAGCGGTATAGCCGGTTCAAGACCGCTTCCTACAGCCATAGAGGCTTTTAAATTGGCAAAAGGGCTTCTTCTAATACCGATATTCTTTTTATACACAAAGCTATTAAGCGGGTTAACACTTACAAGTATAGAACCCGCGGTATTCTTGATTGTCGGACTGTTCAGCTTCACAATAGCCATCGAGGGGTTTTTCCTAAAGCACATTTCATATATCGAAAGGGCGCTGTTTCTATCTGTCGGTTTTTTAATGTTCTACCCAAAAACCGATACAAATATGGCAGGGCTTGTCATAGCAGCTTTGTTGATGGCTTATTACTTTTTGTTCCATAAAACCATACGTCGAACAAATGATTAAGTGAAGATAGTGATTACTTTATAAGCAGAACAGCATAACGGACACATATTTCAATAATTTAAAATGGAAGCTCGGTTTTATTTGTCGCGAGATAGGACTAAGGCAAAAAATATATCACATAATCTTTTTACTTTATGAAACGATATGGGCTGCTTGACGTTACACGTTTTTTAATTCTGCATAAGCGTTTAAAAATTTTTTCTTGAATATAGAGTGAATTCATATTATAACCTAATACGTACATATAAAAAAATAAACGGGAGGATTTTATGGTTTATTATTCCGAATTGGGTTTTGTAAATACCAAGGAGATGTTTAGGGATGCATTTGAGAAAGGTTATGCCGTTCCGGCTTATAACTTTAACAATATGGAGCAGCTTCAGGCAATCATAACGGCGTGCACAATGACCCAATCACCCGTTATATTGCAGGTATCAAAGGGTGCGAGAAATTACGCAAATCAAACGCTGCTTCGATGGATGGGGCAAGGCGCCGTTGAATTGATGAAAGAGATAGCGTCTCAAAACAATTTGAAAGAAATACCCATAGCCCTCCATCTTGACCACGGTGACAGCTTTGAGCTTTGTAAAAGCTGTGTGGATATGGGGTTTTCTTCGGTTATGATTGACGGAAGTCATCTTCCTTACGATGAAAACGTGGCTGTAACAAGACAGGTTGTTGAATATGCCCATAAATACGATGTAACCGTTGAGGGTGAGCTCGGCGTTCTGGCAGGCATAGAAGACGATGTTAAAGCCGAACACCACACCTACACAAATCCTGATGACGTAGAGGATTTCGTCAATAAAACAGGCGTGGATTCTCTTGCCATTGCAATAGGAACTTCTCACGGTGCTTATAAGTTTAAGGTAAAAGAGGGAGAAGAGCCCCCTCCTTTAAGGTTCGACATACTGCAGGAGGTGGAAAAAAGAATTCCCGGCTTTCCGATAGTGCTTCACGGGGCGTCCAGCGTGCTTCAGGAGTACGTTAAAATAATAAACAAATACGGCGGCAATCTTGAGGGAGCTGTCGGAGTGCCGGAATCTCAGTTGAGAAAAGCAGCCAAAAGCTCGGTTTGCAAAATAAACATAGATTCTGACGGCAGATTGGTTATGACTGCAAAGGTTAGAGAGGTTCTCTGGAACAAGCCCAAAGAGTTCGACCCGAGAAAGTATCTTGGTCCTGCAAGAGACGAGTTGATAAAAATGTACGAAAGAAAGAATAAAGAGGTGTTGGGTTCGGCTTTCAGAGTTTAAATACCAAAACACAGAAAAATAATTTTAAAGGAACAGTTTTATGAAAAGTTTTACAAGGGTTTTGTTTTTCTCTATGTTTTCATTCGGCTTGGTGATGGGTCTTATATTCCCGCCCTTTGCCTCTTTGTTTGTTAAGGTTATTCCGAAATATGACATTGTATTTAAGGCATCCTGCATAGTTGCAGGCATAGTTGTCGGTTTAAGCAGTTTCTGGATAGTGAAAGCAACTATTCTCAAGCAACTGCACAAAATGGCTAAAATAGTGGCAAAAATAGAGCAAAAAGATATATCCTGCATTATTGAAGATGAAAAAATGCTGTCATCGAAAGACGAAATAGGACTTTTATCCAATACATTCAACCTATCCGTTCGCTCTTTACAGGGAATTATCGAGCAGATATCAAGCCTTATAGTGACATTGAGCGAACTGTCTCAAAACATAGCCAACGACATACAAAACGTTAAAAACAAGGCTAACGATACCTCAAATGCCCTTGATGAAATCCAAAAAGCCATCGAATATGCTTCAAATACATACGAAGAGTTTATGGAAAATTTGGAAACTATTAAATCTCAATTGGATGAGACAGGGCATATATTCAACAAAAATGTGGATATAATAGAAAACAGCATAGGGTCTATGGACGCTTTATCCGAAAAAATTATCAATATGTCTTCAAAAATAGAAAAATTTAAAGACATAACGGGGAATATGGGTAAATTGATTGCTACTGTTGATGAGATTGCCCAACAGACAAATCTGCTTGCCCTAAATGCCGCAATAGAGGCTGCAAGAGCGGGAGAAGCCGGCAGAGGCTTTGCGGTTGTGGCGGATGAGGTTAGAAAGTTGGCTGAAAAAACCCAGGATGCTACAAAGAATATATCGTCTATGATTGATAATTTAAACGTTCAATCGGAATTTTTCATAGAAGCCATAGAGGACGCATCAAAGCAATCTTTAACTAGCAAAGACGAGGTGCAGGAATTAAAGAGGGCAATAGATGAAATCCAGCGTGAAACGGAAAACACAAACTCAAAATTGAACGATTTCTTCAGCGGTCTTGAGACGCTGTCTTCTTCCATTTCCGAAATAGAGTCTCAAGCAAAAGAGATAGGGGTTTTCTCCGAAGATAACAAAAACTCAACCGAAAACGTATCGCGCGAAATGGTCAGACTGGCAAAAGAGATAGAAAACCTAAATTCCAAGATACGTGCCTTCAAGCTATAAAAGGATTTTCGTATGAGAAAAATGCCTGAGGTAATAAAATCGGAAAAACTCATACACTATGAATTTGACGGTTCATACGATTTCGGTTTGGATTACAAAACAAACTACGGTTTTATAAGAAGTCTGTGTATGAAAAACGTTGTCGAAGAAGTTCAAGACTGCATAGACAGCTGTTTTCAATATGAAAACATTGTACAGGTCGGCATAGGAGGGAGCGCTTTGGGGGCTGCGGCATCTTTGGAGTTTTTGAAAGGAGCGCAAACAATTCCCCAAAACGACAGAAGGTATTTTAGTCTCGACAACATAGACCCGCAAAGACTAAAGCTTGTGTTCTCTTTGGATTTGAAAAAAACGCTGTTTCACGTAGTTTCAAAAAGTGGTTCTACGATAGAAACACTATCCCAGTTTTTCGTTATATATGAAAAAATGAAAAAACTCTTTGCCGAAGAGGCTGACAAACATTTTGTTTTTACAACCTCACAAAGCGGTTTTTTGTATGAATTTGGGAAAAAACACGACATAAAAACATTTTTCATACCCGATGAGGTTGGCGGACGATACAGCGTTTTTACTCCCGTCGGCTTGATAGCTTTGACATTTTTAGGTTATGATATCAAACAATTTATCGAAGGTGCAAAAACAGCCGTAAGAGCATATAGAAACGGTTGGGCTTTTGCAAACGAATTTGCATCTTTTGTAATCGGAGAATATAAAAACCGTAAAAATATCCTGGTTTTATTTGCCTATAAAGATAGATTAAAGGGCATTGCAGAGTGGTTTCGGCAACTGTGGGCAGAAAGCCTCGGTAAAGACGGAGAAGGGCAGACGCCCGTTGTCTCCGTCGGCACAACAGACCAACACTCTCAACTTCAACTATATCAAGACGGACCGAAAGATAAAGCCTTTGTCTTTCTGGATGTAAAACAGGATACGGATTTTACCGTTAAAAACGATTTCGGCTTTGGCTATCTTAAAAACAAAAGCCTAAACGAGATTATGGATATTGAAAAAAATTCAACCAAAAAAGCACTTCAACAAAACCAAATAAAGTGCGGGGATATTTTTATTGAAAAAAACGACGAATTTACCTTAGGGGCTCTATACATATCTTTTATGCTTGCAACGGCAAAAGCAGGAAAAATATTAAACATAGACCCGTTTAACCAACCGGGAGTGGAACTTTCAAAATCCTTCACCAAACAAACACTTAAAACAGTTTAACGAAGCAGCTTTCAAAACAAGCTGTAAGATTGTTCTAACAAACAACACAATACTTCATAAAACACAACAAAAAGAACAGCGGAAAAGGTAAGAAGGGCTTGAGAACGTTTTATATGCTCTTTTTCGGGAAATTCATACATTCCACCTATAAAAGGCTTTTCTACCTTTGAGTGAGGGTATGTTACTGTTCCGCCGAGTTTGATTTTCATTGCACCCGCAACCGCACTTTCTGCGTGGGCTGAGTTTGGAGACGGGTGTTTAAGCCTGTCTTTCTTAGCCGTTTTAAAACAGGACAATCCGTCTTTACCAACAAAATAAGAGCCAAAGCATATAAAAAATACGGAAATTCTTGCCGGTATGAAGTTTACAGCATCGTCAAGTTTGGCTGCAAATCTGCCGAATCTTATGTACTTGGCGTTTTTATAACCCATCATAGAATCCAACGTATTGACAGTCCTATAAAGCAGTGCGAATAAAACACCTATAGCTGCGGGTTCAAATTTTATTATGCAGCCTGCAAGTATCCCTGTAAAATACCAGAACACAACGGATGCAAATCCATCGACAAAATTTTCGGACATACTCTCTACGGCAGCCATAACAATTCCCGTTTCATCAAGCCTTTGAGTATCCCTTCCCACAATCATACCGAGATATCTTTTCGCTTTTTTCAAATCGCCTGACTTTAAAGCCGAATGGATTCTATTTGTATGGTTGAACATATCCCTTAAAGCCAAAGAGCTGTAGAGCACAAACACATAAAAAACAGTCTCAAATCCCCTGCCTAAAAAAGAGATGGCATAAACCGCTGCAAAATAGAGACAAAAAACGGCTGTAAGAACCGCAATTGTAAGCACCACGCCGTATCTTTCGTTAAACAATCCTCTGTTTTCCATAGGTTTTTGGAAAAATAATATTAATCTGCCTATCAATCGAGTCGGGTGCAGACCGTAGTGCGGGTCTCCGATAACAAAATCGGTTAAAAAAGCCATTAGCAGAACAGCGCAGCAGCTATACATAATTCACAATAAGCCGTATTAGTCTATCGTTATCTTTGCTGTTTAAAACGGCAAATCTGAAAAAATTACCCTCCAAGCCTTCAAAGTTGCGGCAATCCCTTACAAAAACACCGTTTTCAAGCAGATATTTCAAAAAATCATCGAGGCTTACATCATTAACCCATTTTGCAAGGAAAAAATTGGAGTCACTATCAAAAATCTTCAATCCTTTTTGACTGTAGAGAGCTTCTTTAACCCTAACTTTTTCCGTTTTCACAAAACTCCTTGAAGCCTTTTCGAATTCCGCACACCGAACAAGCATAGAGGCAGCCTGCTCTGCAACGGCATTGACGCTCCACGGCTGTTTAACAAAGCGAAATTTTTCAGTCGTTTCTTTGGAAGAGATAACCGCCCCCACCCTCAACCCGGGCAGGGCGTAAAATTTTGTTAGTGAGTGAAAAACAACGATGTTTTCAGTACTGCAATTTATTAAAGTTTCGTTCTCGAAATTGTCCGTAAACTGTATAAAAGCCTCATCAACCAAAAACCATTTATCGCTGTGTTTTTCTGCAAGATTTATAATTTTGTTTTTATCGATTAAATTACCCGTCGGGTTGTTCGGTCTTGTCAAAAAAACGGCATCGCAGCTCAGCAGAGCCTGTTCAAAGGTTTCATCAAATACAAATTCGAAGCCGTTTTGTTCTTTTAGAGCAATGGTATCTGTTTTGCAGCCTTGGATTTTAAACGCCCTTTTATGGTCATAAAAAGAGGGCTCAAAAATAACGACACTTTTTATATCCAAAGCCTTTGGTGTAAGATATATTAATTCCAAAGAACCGTTTCCAGCAACTATATTATCCGAATCAATCCCAAAACGCTCCGCATAAAACTCCAAAACACCTTCTGCATTTTGGGAGGGGTATTTATCTACATAATCTATAAGTTTATGCCAATTCAGCTTCAGAATAGGCGGCACACCGAAAGGATTCACATTGACGCTAAAATCCGTTATTTCTTTTTGCTTAATATTGAACTTTTTTAAGTAAAACTTGTAATCGCCTCCGTGTATATGGTTCATTTTAATTTTCCGATTATTTGCATAATTTTATCCATATCAACGTAGGTCTTAAATCGCTCAGCCAAAAGTTCATACTGCGTCTGTCTGAACTCATCGTAATCCGTCGGGTTCGGTTTTGTGAACTTATTCTTTGCAGTCATCGAAAGAAAATAGTGTCTGAACTCTTTTTTGTCGAAAATACCGTGCAGATAACAGCCTGCGACTTTTCCTTTTATCGCCCCGCCGTAGGCTTTATGGCCGTCTTTATTTATTTTCAAAGCCGGTTTTTCGTTTGAGCGTACGGTTTTACCCATATGTATTTCGTATCCTTCAACATCTACGTTCCCGTCAATCCATACCGCTTTTGTCTTTGTAACCGTTTTCTTTTTCTCAAGCCTCGTAACAATATCCAGCAGTCCGAGCCCCGTCGTATTTTTGCTGTCCGATTCAACAAAAAAGGGGTCGAGGATTTCTTTTGTTAATATCTGGTATCCCCCGCAAATACCGAAGATAAAACCACCCGATTTCTCATAGTTTTTTATATATTCATCCCAACTTAAACTCTTCATCCACTGCAAATCGTAAACAACGTTTTTTGAGCCCGGTATAATCAGAGCGTCATACTCAAGCAGGTCTCTTGGTTTTGACAGATAGTGAATCCTTACCCGTTCCTCAAGATTGAAAGGCAAAAAATCCGTAAAGTTGGATATGTGCGGCAGTTTCAAAACGGCAATATTTATCATATTTTTATCAACACACATTTCACTTTTTATAATATCCGAAGGCAGCCCGTCTTCATACTCTATCTCAATATCGTAAAAATAGGGAATAACACCCAAAACGGGTATCCCCGTTCTTTTTTGTATATAATCAACCCCGTCTTTAAAAAGCTCTCTGTCTCCTCTGAATTTGTTTATTATAAAGCCTTTTATCATTTGGCGCTCTTGTTTGTTCAAGCACTCAAGCGTTCCTATAATCTGAGCAAATACGCCGCCTCTATCTATATCCGCTATTAAAATAACATCGGCGTCGGCAGCTTTTGCCGTCTTAAAATTTACAAAATCCTGTTTGCTCAGATTCACCTCGGCACAGGAGCCTGCTCCTTCTATTACAATCAGCTCAAACTCATTTTTGATTTTTTGTAAGCTTTTTAGAGACTCTTGAAACATAAAATCGGTGTCTTTGAAATAGTTGTTTGCCTCAAAATTACCTATGGCTTTGCCGTGAAGTATAACCTGAGCCGTCTTATCGGCTAAAGGCTTTAAAAGCACTGGGTTCATATCATTCGTGGGTGTTGTATTGCAGGCAAAAGCCTGTACTGCCTGCGCTCTGCCGATTTCCCCGAAACTGTTTGTTACAAACGAATTGTTGGACATATTTTGCGCTTTGAAGGGCGCGGTTTTTATTCCCATATTGCTGAATATTCTGCACAGAGCCGTAGCAACAACACTTTTCCCAACATCGGAAGCAGTGCCGAAAACTGCCAATGCTTTTGCACTCACAATAAAAATCCTTTTAAATGGGCATTAAAATAAACGGCACAAACAAGCAAAACGGACTCTGTTATCTCAGAAGCAGCCCCAAGCATATCGCCGGTAATGCCTCCAACCTTCTTTATATAGAACAGTTTCAGTAAAAGCGTGATAGAAAACCCTACAAAAAGCAGAGCTATTCCCACACCTCTATCCGTTACTGCGCTTAAAGCCAAAGATATTAAAAAGGCAACAGCTGCATCTTTTTTGCCTGCATTTTTTACAAAGGGCTGCGCCGTTCCGCCCTCTTTGCGTGCATACGGGGATGTCGATGCAAGATAGCTCATAGCAAACCTCGATGTCACATAAACAGGGAAAAGCAGCAATAAATCGTTATTGTGAATAATCTTTAAAATTGCAATCCATTTAATCAGCACGACAAATATCAGAGCAAGGCTTCCGAACGTGCCAACGCTCGAATCTTTCATTATGCTTAAAATCCTTGCTTTGTCGTATCCTCCGCCGAAAGCATCCGCCGAATCAGCCAATCCGTCCAAATGTATGCCTCTTGTTAAAAACGCTACAAAAAATACGCTAAAAAACGCTATAAGTTGATACCAGTTTGTTAAGTACAAACCTGCCTTGATTAAAGCTGCAAGGATACCCGCAATCAGAAAGCCTACAAGAGGAAACCAGATAACGGCATCGGATAAATCATCGGCGTCTTTGCCCAAAACAGGTATTAAGGTTAAGGTTCTTATGGCACTAACAAAACCTCTTATCATTCCTTGTTGGAAACCCCGGCAGACTCAAATGTAGCCATTTCATTGTATATTTTTACACTTGCCTCTATTACATTAAAAGCCAACGCCGCACCCGTTCCCTCTCCGAGCCTCATATCCAAATCTAGTATCGGTCTTGCGCCAATCCACTCGAGAAACTTTTTATGTCCTTTTTCTTTGGATTGATGGCTGAAAAACATATAGTCCTTTGTTTTCGGGCAAATCTTGTAGGCAACCAAAGCCGCTGCCGAAGATATGAAACCGTCAATAACAACGGGTGTGTTCCTCGATGCCGCACCTATTATGGTTCCGCAAATGCCGGCTATCTCCAAGCCTCCGACGGCAGCCAAAGCCTCAACGGGGTCTTGCAGATGTTCTTTATTTACCTCCAAAGCCCTTTTAATCACATCTGTTTTGTGCTTCAATCTTTCATTGTCAATGCCTGTTCCAAGACCCGTAACCTCTTCGACATCAACACCCATCAAAGCGGCAAATAAAGCCGAGGACGGCGTTGTATTTGCAATACCCATTTCGCCTGTTCCTATCAAAGTAGCTCCCTCATCTATAGCTTCATGCGCCAAAGATATACCGATGTCTATAGCCTGGTGAGCCTTTTCAACGCTCATAGCCATACCCTTGGTGATATTATCCGTTCCGTAAAGCAGTTTTCTGTCAATGAGCCCTCCGGCATTGTCGAAGTTATAGTCAACACCTATGTCAACGACATTTACAAACGCTCCGACGTATCGAGCCAGTACATTTACAGCCGCGCTATTGTAGAGCATATTTAAAACCATCTGAGCCGTCACCTCTTTCGGATAAGCACTGACACCCTCTTCGGCAACCCCGTGGTCTGCTGCAAATGTAAATATAACCTTCTCTTTCATCTTGGGTTTTGTGGTGTTGGTGATAAGACAGTACCTTTTGGCAATCTCCTCAAGATAACCCAAACTTCCTTGCGGCTTTGTCAGGCTGTCAAGATGTTTTTGAATCTCAGGCTCCAAAGCCGTATTAACCGGTTTAATATAGGTCTGAGTTGTTTCAAGCAGTCCCATTTTCTCTACCCCCCTTTATATTTAACGCTATTGAGCTTATCATTAAAAAAACCTTACTCGCCGATTCGGCAATCGCTTTATTCAGCTCACCAAGCAGATCGGCATATCTTCTTGCCGTCTCATTATTCGGCATTATTCCCATACCCACCTCGTTTGAGACAACTATCAAATCGCATACGGGCTGTTTTATTGCCTTTTTAAAATTATCAATCTCATTAAGTTTATCGTAGTGCATAAGGTTGTTAAGCCAAACGGTCACGCAGTCAACAACACAAACATCGGCATTTGATATGCCGTTTATGGCATCGGCAAGATAAACGGGTACCTCTTTTGTTTCAAAGCTACTGCCTCTTTCTTTTTTGTGTTTTTCAATGCGTTTTTTCATCTCATCGTCAAAAGCCTCTGCCGTAGCCAAAAACAGGCGTTTATCATACTTCATTGCAAGCTCAACCGCATAGGCGCTTTTTCCGCTTCTAACCCCACCCGTTATAAATATCAAATCACCCATCCTAGTCCCCTTTTATCTATGTAATACACAAAAGTGAACTGTTTTTAAATTATATGTCCTTAGGGTTTTGAAATCAACATAAACAATAATTAAACAAAAAAACCGAAGTATGAAATTTTTACTTGCGTCAAAAATGTATTAAGGTATATTTATACAAGCAAATATTAAAGGAGTTTTCTTATGGCTAAAAAATACATTTTTATAACGGGCGGCGTTGTGTCGTCCTTAGGAAAAGGTATAACAAGCGCATCCTTGGCTTATCTGCTTATGTCGCACGGTTTAAGTGTTTCCATAGTTAAAATAGACCCCTACCTCAATGTTGACCCGGGAACTATGAACCCGTATCAACACGGTGAGGTTTATGTGCTTGACGACGGTGCCGAGACAGACTTAGACTTGGGGCATTACGAACGTTTTACCGGCTTAACACTCTCCAAAAAAAACAATTTCACAACCGGTCAGGTCTATTTTTCCGTTATTACAAAGGAGAGGCACGGAGATTATCTTGGCAAAACCGTTCAGATTATTCCTCATATAACTAATGAAATCAAAAAAAGAATCAAAGAAGCGGGAAAAAACAAAGATGTCTTAATTGTGGAGATAGGCGGAACAATAGGAGATATAGAGGGTTTGCCGTTTTTGGAGGCAATCAGGCAGATGGGTTATAACGAAAAGCGGGAGAATTGCCTGTATGTGCACCTGACACTCGTTCCCTACATAAAGACCGCCGGCGAAATAAAGACAAAACCGACGCAGCACAGCGTAAAGGAACTCCAGTCAATCGGGATTTCCCCCGATATTATAGTATGTAGAAGCGAACGCCGTTTAAGCAGCGAAGCAAAAGAGAAAATAGCTATGTTCTGTAATGTCGAAAAGGAGGCTGTTATAACAGCTCTTGATGTTAGCACCGTTTATGAGGTTCCTTTGGCTTTTAAAAAGGAAAACTTTGACAAAATGGTAATAAAAAAGCTCTCTTTGGATATAAAAAGCGAGGGCGATACAAGCAATTGGGAGCAGATGGTAGATAGGATAAAAAACCCGAAGGAAACAGTCAAGATAGCCTTTGTTGGAAAATATATAGGGCTTAAAGAGTCGTATAAAAGTCTCATAGAATCGTTTGTTCATTCCGGGGCTGATGTGGGTGTTAGGGTAGATTTGAAGTGGATAGAGTCTGAAGAGTTGGAAACGGAAAACCACGAAGAGCTTTTAAGAGATGTTGACGGCATACTTGTTCCCGGCGGATTTGGCTCAAGAGGAATTGAGGGCAAAATTAACGCAATTAAGTACGCAAGAAAAAACGGTGTTCCTTTTTTGGGTATCTGCCTCGGTATGCAAACCTGTGTTGTCGAGTTTGCAAGAAACGTAGCCGGTTTGCACCAAGCCCACTCCGAAGAGTTTGATGAACAGACCGAGCATAAGGTTATTCACCTTGCAAGAAAGTGGCAGAAAGAGGGTGAAATCATTACAAGAGACGAACAATCTGACAAAGGCGGCACAATGAGACTCGGCAGCTATCCTTGCGTTTTAAGCAAAGACACGCTTGCCAGAAAAATATACAAGAAAGAGAAAATAGACGAAAGACACAGGCACAGGTATGAATTTAACAACGGCTACAGAGAGATTTTGGAAAAAAACGGGCTTGTAATAAGCGGAGTTAGCCCGGATAACGAATTTGTAGAGATTGTGGAGCTTAAAAATCATCCCTTTTTTATCGGCGTCCAATTTCACCCGGAATTCAAGTCAAGACCGTTAAAACCACATCCGATAATAAAAACATTTGTGGAAAAAAGTTATGAATCAAAAAGAGCTAAAGCAAGAGATAAAAAGCAGAAAGCTTAGAAATCTCTACATATTTTGCTCAGACGACTATTTCTTAAAAAAACTCTACAGAGAAAGGATAAGGGAAGCGGGGGAGTTTGATTTTGAAATTATAGACATAAACGACGAAAACGAGATATACAAAATAGCCGAGCATTCAAATTCAAATACGCTGTTTTCAAAAGCAAAAATAAGAATAATTTATGCAAGAATTCACTACATTTTATCCTCCTACGACATAAAAAGCATAAAAAATAATATAGTTATTTTAGACCCGGCAGGTTGTAAAAATTTAAAACACAAAAACCTTGTGAAATTTGAAACTCCGACGGAAGATGAGATAAAAAAATTCATAGTTTATAAAACCGGACAAAACGGTAAAAAAATAGAAAAAAAAGCAGCCGATTTTATTTTACAGCGGTTTATCAACAAAGATACGTCGTCTTTAAACATATTCTTGGAAAAGGTTCTGCTCTACAGCATAGACAAAGAGATAATCAAATACGAAGACGTTGAAAAGCTCGCAGAAAACGTTCAAAATTACAACGTTTTTAAACTTGCCGAATATGTAATGCAAAACGACATAACAAAATTTTTTAGGGAGGTTGACGGCGTTTTGAACTCAATTCACCCTTCGGTTGTTGTTTCGATTATTGCCAATGAGGCTATAAAAACGGTTTCATCCGGGCTTTTAAACGACAGCGAGCTTGCAGACACATCTTTGAAAATCCGCTCAGTGATACGATACAAACAATATTTTAAAACACTCGGAATAAAGAGGTTATCCTCGCTTTTAGACCTGTTAAACGATATGGATTTAATCATTAAAAGTTTAAATATAAACGGGTTTTCGGAGCTTTTTAAGGCAAGAATGTTCGGATGGTTTGCAAAACCGAAAGCTTAGATACAGTCTTGTTTTTTTATTTTTTATTATCCTCTTGACTTAAAAGCATTTTGGCATCTTTTTCAAATTCGACAGGTACCTTTATTTCCACCTTTCCCAAACCGTTTAGTGTCAGCCCGAACGTTATTCCGACACTCTCATATTTAAGCAAAACCGGTATGCCGTAGCTCTCCAGTTTACTTTTTAAGATATTGGCAATGTTTATACCGTAAACGGTATCGATTGTAACAAGACCGGAAAAATCCTTTTTCATATTTAAACTATGAACTTAACAGATTGAAAAGTCAATCACAAATACCGTATGCTGTGGTCAAGACGGATTCGATTTAGTTAAAGCTATTCTTGTTAAAAAACCCTCTCAAATAAAAGAGAGGGTTTTTATTTTTTAAACCGATTGTTCTAACCAAATCGGATAAGCCAATTGCTCCGCTATTTTTTCAGACCTTCCATAATGAGATTTGCCGCTTTTTTGCCGGATTGGAGCATTCCTCCGAATACAGGACCCATCCTGTGGGCACCGTTTACGGCAACCGCCGCCATTCCCGCCACAATAAGTCCGGGATAAACCTCTTTAGTATATTCAACGGTTGACTGCTCTCCTACCTGTGCCCACATAGGCTTTTCTCCGACAACGCCTCCGGTGGGAGAATCTATCCTAACCGAGCCTTTTTTGGTTAAAACACTCGTTACATCGGCATCGTGTCCGGTTGCATCAACCACATATCTGCTTGTTACAACAAGAGGGTCAACTGGAAGATGCGCCATATTAACGGTCGTCCAGCCCACAACCAAACCTCTGACTCTGTAATCTCCGTCTATTTTTTTTAAAACAACATCCTCTATTTCAACTGCATTAAAGACTTTGGCTCCTGCTTTCGTTGCCAAAGAGGTAAGTGTGGATACAGACTCAACAGCATCAGCCGTATAGTATCCATCGACATACTTTTCATACCTTATCCCGAATTCATCAAGTATTTCTCTTCCCATCTCCTGAACAACTATTTCGTTAAACAGCATAGCTCCGCCCCACATACCGCCGCCTATGGTCAGCCTTTTATCGAACAGGGCAACCTTAACGCCTTTTTTTGCCAGATAGTAAGCACATACCAATCCTGCAGGTCCTCCTCCGACTATACTGACATCATTCTCCAGATAGTCGGTCAACTTGTTCATATATCTTTCCACAATCGCTTTGGATATAATCTTTTCATCCAACTCAAACATCAATCAAGCACCTCCGTTTTTTATACCGATATAATAAATACCTTTGGGCGTATTAACCTCTTCTTTTACAACGCCTACCCTGTTTCCGTGTTTGCTTACAACAATGCCCTTCCGCTCGCTTTTTATTGTGTGAATAGGCATTTTTAAATCTCTTTCAACATAAAAAAACAGCCGTAAATCTCTCGCATCACTCATAACATATTCGGGGTTGTTTTTCAAAATAATTCTTGCAATACGATTTCCGTAGCTCCTGTAGTTTGTGTAGTAGGTAAAGAGATAGGAAAAATATGTGGAAATATAGAGGATTTTTACCAATACGGCAAACCCGGTAAACGAGATAAATATCAAATTTTGTCTGTGCACCTCCTTTTTTAGGGCATAAACAAAAAGAAGGCTCACAAAACCCGTCAGGATGCAGACTATATAATCTTTGGTTGCGGTGAACTCATAAACGAAAACAGAAGAGACAAACGAAACAACAGTAACAACCATAAAAGCGATAACACTCCATCGTTTTGTATTGAAATCGAGTTTCACATACTCAAGCTCGTAATACAAAACCCCTATAAGAAAAGCAAAAAATCCAAATAAAACAAGTGTATATCTGACTCTGCCGTCGGGTATCAAATCATAAACCATAAAGTTAGGCAAAAAGGCAAACAGTGAAAATTTAAGCAATCTTTCTATCTTTTTATTGCTTTTCAACAAAATAAAAAATTCGTCCCTAAAGTGTTTGTTGCAAAATGCAAAAACCAATACCGAAAACGGCAGAAAGTGGTACCAAAATTTTATGGGAAAGGTTACGGCGTGAACAAGAGCTTTGAAGATATGCTCTATGCTCAATACCCGTGAGCCCGATTCGCTTAATAAAAAGCCCAAAGCATAGTCTATTTTATGAATGTTGCCGTGTGAAAAGGAGAAAATCCACAGCCCGAAAAGACCGAAAATAATGAAAGAACCAATAACAGAGTGAATAATAAATTTAGAATCCTTAATTTTCCTTTCGAGCAGTCCGTATGCCAAAAGCGTAAAATAGAAATAGTGCAAAGCCGGAAATCCTTTGGTCAACAAAGCCAAAGCGGCAAAAAGCGAACCTATTAAAATACCGTATCTTTTAAATGCAATCAGGCTAATCATAGAACAAAAAACCAAAAACGAAAAAAACATATCGGTTTCAGCCAAAATTCCGTAGGAAAAATATGTGACAAAAGAAGTTAAAAAAGAAAAAGAGGCAAAAACAGAGGCTTCAATACCCACAATATCCTTTAAAACAAGGAAAATAACTCCTGCAAAAGACAAAAGAGAAAGAACGCTAACCAACCTTGCGGCAAACTCGTTTTCTTTAAATATCTTAAAAAACATGGCGATAACGATATTGTGCAGGGGCGGTTTTTTAAAATATGCTTTTCCGAGAACCGTAGGCTGGACATAGTTACCGCTGTAGTTCATCTCCAAAGCTATTATGGCTCGTCTCGGTTCTTCGTGCTGAAAGTACATCCGTCCCAAATGAAAGAAAAGACCGAAAAGATACAGAGCAAATATTATAATCAAAACCCTTTTGGAGATAAGCATATCTACAGCACAAGCCGTGTAAGTGTTTGAGCGGCTACTTTTTCCAGCTTGAATTCCTTATTGTTAAAAGTTCACAAACAGTTCGTTGTCAATTTTTAAAGCCAAATCTTTTAAAACCTGTTTTGCAATGGACAACCTTGCTTCTTCGGTTGCCGAAACGGCATCTTGAGCATTGTAATCTCGATACGCAGAAAGAGATTTATCTTTAATCAAATATCCCTTTTCGCCTTTTAAAGAAACAGAAACAACTATTGTGCATCTGTACATAGATGTTAAACCGCTGGCTGAAAAAGACGAAGGTGAAATATCGTATGAGGTGATTTTAACGCTCAAAATTCCGTCTGCATTCTGTTTTTTTACTACGCTTACCCTTGAATCCAAATTCAGCTCGTTTATCAAATAGCCCTTCAGATATGTCTGTAAATTCGGCTCGTTTGTCAGGTTTTTAACCTCTGATATATAAATTTTTGATACGCCGCCTACCAACCCGGAGTAGCTTCCTACAAAATTATACGAACAAGACGACAAAATAAAGGCAAAAAACACAAACAAAACGCCTTTTTTTAACATACTACACCGCCACTATGTTTATCAGCTTATTCTTAACGAATATGACCTTTTTAATATTTTTACCCTCTATGTGTCTTTTTACCTTACTGCTCTGCTTTGCCTGTTCAAAAACACTCTCTTTTGTCGCATCAACTTCAACTTCTATGGTATCTCTGAGTTTGCCGTTCACCGTTACTGCAACGGTAACAAAATCTTTTTGCAGTGCTTTTTCATCATATTCAGGCCATTTTTGCTCTTCAACAATATCCTTATGACCCGTCATCTCCCACAACTCATTTGCTATATGGGGAGCTATCGGGCTTATCAATATTATTAACTTTTCAAGTGAGTATGCAAACAACGTCTTCTCTTTTTCATCATTTGGATTAAAATTCTGCATAAAGTTCACAAGCTCCATACAGGCAGCTATAGCCGTGTTGAAGTGATAATCCTCAAAGTCTTTGCTTACTCTTTTTATCGTGTTGTTAATCATAAACGAAAGTTCTTTTAATCTTGGAGTGTCGGCTTCAACTATTTTTGCAGTTAAATCCTTATAAGAGGCAACAAGCCTCCAAAGCCTGTTTAAAAACCTGTATGAACCCTCAACCCCCTCATCAGACCACTCCAAGTCTTTCTGAGGCGGTGCAGCAAACAGTATGAAAAGTCTTGCCGTATCGGCTCCGTAGTTATTTATTATATCGTCAGGGTCAACCACGTTTCCTTTGGATTTGCTCATCTTTGCACCGTCTTTAATCACCATCCCTTGAGTTAAAAGTCTCTTAAACGGTTCGTCAGAATCAACATAGCCCAAATCTCTCAAGACTTTTGTGAAGTATCTCGCATAAAGAAGGTGCATAACCGCATGTTCTATTCCGCCTACGTACTGGTCAACATCCATCCAGTAGTCGGCAATCTTTTTTTCAAAGATATCCTTATCGTACTTAGGTGAGCAGTATCTCAAAAAATACCAGGATGACTCAACAAAGGTATCGAATGTGTCCGTTTCTCTTTCTGCTTTTTCGCCGCAAACGGGGCATCTTGTTTCCACAAATTCTTTAACCCTTGCCAGCGGAGAACCGCCTTCTCCGGTTATCTCAACGTTTTCCGGTAATTTTACGGGAAGATTGTCAATTTTCTCCGGCACAATTCCGCATTTTTCGCAGTAAACAACAGGAATCGGCGCACCCCAATATCTCTGGCGGGATACGTTCCAATCCCTTAATTTATATTGATAGGTCTGTTTTGCAAGCCCCTTTTTTGCAAGCCATTCAACTATCTCCCACTTGGCTTTTTCGTTTTCCATTTTGTCAAATTGAGCCGAGTTTACCAAAACCCCGGCATCGGTGTAAGCCTCTTTCAACTCATCACTGCTTTCGGCACTACCCTTTTTGTATATAACGAGCTTCTTGGGCAGTCCGTATTTTTGGGCAAACTCAAAATCCCTCTGGTCGTGCGCAGGAACTGCCATTACAACACCTGTTCCGTATTCAAGCAAAACGAAATTCGCCGCATACAAAGGAATTTCTTCGTTGTTCACGGGATTGATAAGATAAATCCCCGTAAATATTCCTTCTTTCTCTTTTGAAAAGTCTCTTTCGACCTTTTTGTAATCGTCAACAAACTTCTCCACCTGCTTTTTGTGGCTTTCCGGGACAAAATCGAGCAATTTGGGGTGGTTTGGCGCAATGGATGCGAAGGTAACACCAAAAAGAGTATCCGGTCTTGTTGTAAATACCTCAAAATATTCGTCTCTATCTTTAATTTTAAACTTTACAAAAGCTCCTTTTGATTTTCCTATCCAGTTTATCTGTTGAGTTAAAACCCTCTCGGGCCAGCCTTCTTTTATTTTCTCCATATCATCAAGGAGTTGGTCGGCATAATCGGTAATCTTAAAAAACCACTCATCAAGCTCTTTTTTAACAACCTCACTGCCGCAGCGCCAACACTTTCCTTCCTCTACCTGCTCGTTTGCCAAAACCGTTTGGCAGGTATTGCAGTAGTTTACGCTGCTTTTTTTCTTATAGACCATACCCCTTTTGAACATCTCTATGAAGACCTTCTGCTCCCACTTATAGTATTCCGGGTCGCAGGTTGATAAGAGTCTGTCCCAATCGTAAGAAAATCCGAGCCTTTTCAGCTCTTTAATCATATAGTCTATGTTTGAGTATGTCCATTTCGCAGGATGGGTTTTATGGGCTATTGCGGCATTTTCGGCGGGCATACCGAAAGCGTCGAAGCCTATGGGATGGAGCACGTTAAATCCGTTCATCATTTTATATCTTGCTATGGCATCACCTATCGTGTAATTTCTGACATGCCCCATATGAATTCTGCCCGAAGGATAGGGAAACATTTCAAGCTGATAAAATTTCGGTTTTTTATCGAAATCCTTTGCTTTGAATACCTTTTTTTTGTTCCAAATTTCTTGCCACTTTTTCTCTATTTCGGCAGGGTTATATTTGCACAACTTTACTTCCTCCGTTTCAATACTCTAAAATAGCCCCTTTATGAGCCTGTCCTACCATTTTAGCATATCTTGCGAGATATCCGTAGTTGATTTTAGGCTCCTTGGGCTTAAACTCTTTCTTCCTTTTTTCAATCTCTTTCTCATCAACAAGCAGTTCTATGGTTTTCTTTTCGACATCTATCTCGATTTCGTCGCCCTCTTTAATCAATCCTATCAATCCGCCTCTTGCGGCTTCTGGTGAAATATGACCTATACACAAGCCTTTTGTTGCTCCTGAAAATCTCCCGTCTGTAATGAGCGCCACATCCTTATCCAACCCCATTCCTACTATGGCGCTTGTCGGTTGAAGCATCTCCTTCATACCGGGTCCGCCTGCAGGACCTTCGTATCTGATTACCACAACGTCTCCCTTTTTAATCTTTTTGCCGAATATATCTTTTAACGCATCTTCTTCGGAATCAAACACCCTCGCTCTGCCGACAAAATGATTCATAGCACTATCAACACCGGACTGTTTCAATATCGAACCGTAGGGTGCAAGGTTGCCGCTTAAAACACTCAAGCCGCCCTTGGGGTAGTACGGTTTATCAAGCGGACGTATAACCTCGTCTCTATATACACGTGAGTTTTTATAGTTTTCATATATCGTTTTACCCGTTACGGTCATACAATCCCTATTCAATACGCCAAGCGGGTCAATTCTGTTTAACAAAGCCATCATCCCACCGGCTTCGTCCAAATCCTGAAGATGATACGGTCCTACAGGTGAAAATGCGCACAAATCCGGCACTTTGTTGCTTATCTCGTTGAACATATCGAGCCTTAAATCAACCTTTGCCTCCTGCGCTATTGCCAAAAGATGCAAAACCGTATTTGTGGAGCAGCCCATAGCCATATCGGCGCATATTGCATTTTTAAAAGAATCTGTTGTCAATATATCCCTCGGTTTGATATCTTTATCAACAAGCTCCATTATTTTTAAACCTGCCAACTTGGCGAGTCTCACACGCTCAGCCATAGGAGCCGGAATTGTTCCGTTTCCCGGCAGCGATAAGCCCAAAACCTCGCTTATACAGTTTATCGAGTTAGCCGAATACATTCCCGAGCACGAACCGCAGGAAGGACATCCGGCACTCTCTATGGCTCTCAGCTCCTCATCGTCTATATCGCCGTTTAGATAGCGCCCCACAGCCTCAAAAACCTGAGCCACGTCTATGTCTGTTCCTGCAAACCTTCCTGCAAGCATAGGACCGCCTGAAATCATAATGGTAGGTATGTTTACACGTGCCGCAGCCATCATCATCCCCGGGACTATCTTATCGCAAGCCGGCAGTATGACAAGACCGTCAACCGGATGAGCATTGACCATAGTTTCAACCGAATCGGCTATCAGCTCCCTTGAAGGAAGCGAATAGTGCATCCCCAAATGCCCCATAGCTATACCGTCATCAACTCCTATAACGTTAAATTCAACGGGTGTTCCGCCAGCCATATAAATCCCGGCTTTAACCGCCGCAACTATTGATTGCAGATGAACATGTCCGGGAACAATGGTGTTATATGAATTTGCTATTGCTATAATAGGTTTGTTTAATTCTATATCCGTGTAACCGTCCGCTTTAAATAAAGACCTGTGAGGGGCTCTTTCGGGTCCCTTTAACATAACATCACTTCTTCTTGCCATCTTCTCCCCCTTTTCAAATAATAAATTAGGTCGTTTATATTACTAAAACCGCTTTATGTCAACACCTAAGAGGTTGTATTTACAAAAACCCCTTTTTCTGCAATCCTTGATAAACAGCGCATAATCTTATTTTTAAACTTACCGTCTTTCAAATCATCCGAGAACATATCCCACAGTTGTATATCGGTACTTATGAATATATCAACCGAACCGTAGTATAAAATGTCTATTAAATATGTAAATCTCAAAGCATCCAATAGTTCATCGTCAGTAAATTTTCTCAAATCCTCTATGAATACGGCATCAATTTTTTCATTAAAATTTATGTATCTTACAGGATGTATCTCTCTGATTGTTTTTACAAAATCTCCGAATTCGGCATAGAGCTTCCCTCTGCCGTTTGTTTTATAGCCCAAAAACAGCTCCTTGAGCGTTTTCTTTGATGATTCGTACTGTGTTTTGGGCGCTTTTGTGACCCTGTAGTCTTTACCGTCTATCGCAAGTGTTTCAAAAAAGTTTATCAGGGCGCCTATTCTTTCTTTAAATACCATTATGTCAAATTTTCTGCCTCCGAGGGCAACAGGCGTCGTATTGGATGTTGCAACTATTACGGTATCCGTTTTATTTATCTCTCTTATAAAATTTATGCCCATCATAGCATCACCGGGGTCGTCCAACTCAAACTCATCCAATAAAACCAAATCGAACTTTGAAATCTTTTCTACCAAAGGCAGCAGGTTAAAATAGGCTATCAAATACATAAGTTGAGAAAAAGACAGAAAAATAACCTTTCCGTTATAGGCATTGCCTACGGCAGACAAAAGATGTGTTTTGCCAACGCCAAACCCGCCGTCTATATAAATACTTTTGGGCTTTTTGCGCCTTCTTAACACCTTTTTTGCAAACTTTGAGTAAAATCCGCTTTTATTGTACTCGTTTAAAGATAAAACAAAATCGATTAGCTTTTCTTTTGCCTCCTGCTGAGACGGGTAGCTTTTATCGGGTATATAGTTTTCAAAACTGCAATCTCTGAACTTATGCGGTATGTTATTTTTATCTATTAGAAGCTCTATCGGAGTATCAAAACCGATATTTAAAAGATTCAACAAACCCTTTTCCACATAACCTCCTAAAAAGTACGGGCTTCTTTTAAAAAGCCTTAATATTTAAGTCTCTGTCAAACTATAAAGGAGTTTTATCTCATCTTCCCAAATAGTAGAATCTATCGTCTCCAAAATCATAGGAATATCGTCGATTCTTTCATCGTTCATAATAAACTTAAACGCATCCAATCCTATATTTCCCTTTCCTATGCTGTGGTGTCTGTCAACCCTGCTTGCAAATTCCGACTTGGCATCGTTTAGATGCATTCCCAAAAGCTTATCAAAACCAATAGTCTTCTCGAATTCCCCGAATGTTTTTTTATACGAATACTCGTCTCTTATGTCGTATCCGGCAGCAAAAAGATGACACGTATCAATGCAAACACCTATCCTTTTTTTATCATCCGCCGAATCAATGATTCTTTTCAAATGCTCGAACCTATACCCGACATTTGTTCCCTCGCCTGCGGTGTTTTCAAGCACAATAACAATCTTTTCGGTTTTTTTTAATATCTCATTTATGTTTTCGGCTATAATATCGAGACACTCCTCTTCGCTTGACAAATTAAGATGAGCTCCTGGATGAATATTTATATATCTCAAAGACAGCTGCAAACATCTGTTTATCTCATCTGTCAGCGCCATCTTCGATTTTTCCAGTTTTTCACCGTTTTTTATGCCGAGATTTATCAAATAACTTGCGTGCGGTAAAATATGCTTTAGGTTAAACCCTAGGCTTTCGCAGTTTTGCTTAAACAGACGTATGTTTGATTCGCTAAAAGGCTTTGCGCTCCACTGCCTTTGATTTTTTACAAACATAGCAAACGCTTTGGCACCGATGAGATTTGCCCTTACAGGAGCGTTTTCAACCCCTTTTGCTATGCTAACGTGAGCCCCCAACATTTTCATAGGGCAAAGATAACAAAATATTGCATAAATTTAAAGCAATATAAAATAAATAAATCACGTTAACACCCTAAACAAAAACAGCCAATCAACATTTCTCTTGACCTTAAAAGCCATAAGTGTTAAAAAAAGCGTATGCACGAACTGAGCGCTAAAAACAGAAAAATCTCGGATATGTTCTCATCAATAGCTCCTACCTACGATTTGCTCAAT
Source organism: Desulfurellales bacterium (assembly GCA_027035575.1). Classification (GTDB taxonomy): domain Bacteria; phylum Campylobacterota_A; class Desulfurellia; order Desulfurellales; family Hippeaceae; genus S144-51. The sequence goes on from JALVUQ010000008.1 coordinate 69,041, forward strand.
CACTACCTAAGTTTTAATATAGACAAACTGTGGAGAAAAAAGGCTGTTTCTATGCTTGGCGGCAAAAACGCACTCGATGTTGCAACGGGCACCTGCGATATAGCAATAGAGGCTCTAAATAGAGTTGAAAGTGTCGTAGGCGTTGATTTAAGTATAGGTATGCTCAATATGGGTGCGAAAAAAATCGTCGGAAAGAATATTGATTTGGTTTGTGCGGCAGCCGAAAATCTCCCTTTCAAAGACGAGACGTTCGACAATGTCATAATCGCCTTCGGCATTAGGAACGTGCCGGATAAAATTTCGGCTTTATACGAGTTTAAGAGGGTTTTAAAGCCCAAAGGCAAGCTCGTTATATTGGAGTTCAACAAACCTATATACAAAACCTTCGGAGCAATGTATAATTTTTATTCGTCGGTTTTTCTGCCGTTTTTGGGCAGGCTGATATCGGGAAATAAAAGCGCCTATACCTATCTTCCCTCTTCCATAAAATATTTTCCCGATGTCGATTTCTTAAAGTCTATGATGGAAAGAGCGGGCTTTACAAATGTTTTTTATGTTCCTTTGACGTTCGGGATATCTTTTATCCACAGCGGAATAAAGGAGTAGGAGTGTGCTATGAACAAACCGGGCTGTGAGATTCTCGAAATGCTTTTTAGCGGAGACAGTGAGGACAAAAAGGCTTTTATCTATAAGCTGAAACAACCTTGTGACATTTTGAACATTATCATTAACGACAAAAGCAACTGTTGGGATGTTATAGCATACAACAGGTTCTTTTATGATTACGGTAGCGAGGATGAATTAACGGTTTACAATGAGTTACTCTTTCGGTGATGTTGTAATTATAGCCTTTCCATATACCAATATGAACAATACGGTTATGAGACCCGCTATGGTTGTTGTGGACACGGGAGACGAGGATATAATTGTGGCTCGCATAACATCTCAAAGAAGGGATATGGAGACCGAGGTTGAAATACATAACTGGAAAAACAAGGGTCTGCTTATGCAAAGCTATGTCAGGATGTCTAAAATAGCCACGCTAAACAGGAAAGATATAAAGAAAAAGATAAGCTCACTCGATAAGGAAGATATTGAACAGGCAAAAAACGTATTAAAAAAACTTCTTGATATAAAATAACGGAGGAACAGTGAGAGAAATAATAAATGAATTCAGAAACAGACTACTTCAAATAAAGGAGTATCTTTGACCCTAAACTCCCGAGAATAAAAGAGATTGATGCGGAGTTGGAAAACGAGAAAAACTGGAATGACTACTCCCTGCTTCAATCTTTAAAACAGGAAAAACAGCAGCTTGAAACCCAAAGAAAACAGATATCGGAGCTTGAAGAAGAGATAGAAACCCTGCTTGAACTTGACGAGTTATCCGACGAAGACGAAAGCATAAAAAAAGATGTCAAAGAGGGCGTCGAGTCTCTGTCAAAAAGAATTGAAGATGCCGAAATAAAGGTGTTTTTATCGGATAAACACGACTCTGCAAACGCCATAGTAACCATTCATTCCGGCGCCGGCGGGACGGAGTCTTGCGATTGGACATCTATGCTGTTCAGAATGTACTCTATGTGGGCGGAAAAAAACGGTTTTTCTCTTGAAATTATGGATATTCAAGCAGGAGACGAAGCGGGATACAAAAGCGTAACATTTTCGGTGAAAGGGGAGTTTGCATACGGATACCTAAAAACAGAAAACGGTGTTCACAGGTTGGTGAGAATTTCGCCTTTCGATGCCAATAAAAGAAGGCATACCAGTTTCGCCTCGGTTAGTGTCCTTCCTGAGATTAACGATGATGTTGAGATTGATATAAAACCGGACGATTTAAAAATAGATACCTTCAGGGCATCGGGAGCAGGCGGACAGCACGTCAATAAGACCGACTCGGCAATTAGAATAACGCACCTGCCCACAGGCATAGTTGTCAGCTGTCAAAACGAAAGAAGTCAGTATAAAAACAAAAGCTTCGCTATGAAAATATTGAAAGCAAAACTGTATCAGCTTGAAGAAGAAAAGAAAAAAAAGCAGTTAAACGACCTGTCGGGCGATAAAAAAAAGATAGAATGGGGCAGTCAAATAAGGTCTTATGTTTTACACCCCTACAAGATGGTTAAAGACCACAGAACAAATTTGGAAAAAAAGGATATGGCTGCGGTAGCCGTGCTAAACGGAGAACTGGACGACTTCATAAAAGAGGCTTTGAAAAATAATTTATAAAGAGGTGCATAGATGGAAGATAGAAACAAGCTCATCCAAAGAAGAATAGAGAAACTTAAAGAGTTCAAAAGCAAAGGCATAGAACCTTACAATAACGCTTTTTTGCCTGACAGTTTGGCTGAGGATTTGCACAAAGGCTATGATGAAACGGATTCTGAGGAGTTGATAAATAAGGATATATGTGTGGCGGTTGCAGGAAGGGTAATGGCATACCGCTCGTTCGGCAAAGCCGGATTTATGAAGCTGAAGGACTTCAGTGGACAAATTCAGGTATATGCGGAGAAAAACAGCCTATCCGAAGAGGATTTCAAGCTGTATAAAAAAATAGACATAGGAGACATCATCGGCGTTGAGGGATGCCTGTTCAAGACAAAAACGAAAGAGTTGACGATAAAGGCTAAAAAGATTGTCCTATTGACAAAATCCATAAGACCGCTTCCCGAAAAATGGCACGGACTTCAGGATAAAGAGTTAAGATACAGGCAGCGCTATGTTGATTTGATTGTTAATAACGAAGTCAAAGAGACAATGATTAAGCGAGCACAAATCATCAATGCGATTAGGGATTTTATGGTGCAAAACAGGTTTATAGAGGTTGAAACCCCTATGATGCACAAACTCGTTGGCGGTGCCACGGCGAAGCCGTTTATAACCCACCACAACGCTCTGGATATAGACCTCTATTTGAGAATAGCGCCCGAGCTTTATTTAAAAAGGCTCGTTGTCGGCGGGATGGAGAGAGTTTTTGAGATTAACAGAAATTTCAGAAACGAGGGAATGGACTTAAAGCACAATCCCGAATTTACAATGATGGAGTTTTACATAGCATACAGAAGATATACGTTTTTGCTCGATTTTACCGAGGAGCTTTTTGAATATATTTTTAAGCGATTGGGTATAGATGAGAAAAAGGTCGAATTTAACAACCAAACGATAGATTTTTCAAGACCCTGGAAAAGACTGGATTTTTTTGACGGTTTGAAAAGCGTCGGAGGGCTTGACGAAGAAACGATTAAAAATAAGGAAAAAGCCTACAACCTGGCAGTAGAGCTCGGTAAATCCGTTAAGAAAGATATGAGTTTGGAAAAAATTCTGGCTGAGCTGTTCGATGCTCTTGTGGAACCGAAACTGATTAACCCTACCTTTGTTGTGGGCTACCCCGTGGCTATAAGCCCGCTTGCAAGAAGAAGCAGCGAAAACCCTGATATTACGGAAAGATTTGAACTTTTTGTTTCCGGAATGGAGATGGCAAACGGATTTTCAGAGTTAAACGACCCGTTTGACCAGAAGGAGAGGTTTCTAAAACAGCTTGAGGAAAGAAAAAAGGGAGACGATGAAGCGTCTATGTACGATGCCGATTACATAAGGGCGTTGGAATACGGTCTGCCGCCCACAGCCGGAGAGGGAATAGGAATAGACAGACTTGTTATGCTTATGACAAATCACGATTCAATAAGGGATGTCATTCTATTTCCGTTAATGAAAGACAAAGAAAACGAAGAAATATAGGGTTTTAAATCTGTTTTTTTCAATACTCTGTTCGTTATAAACGCATTTTTCACGCTTGTTTTCATTGGTTTTATCAAACAACGGATTGTATTTCTCGCAATGTCCTTTAATTCCTTTATTTGCTCGAAGCATAACCCGTTGTTTGAGGTTTTAATCCACCGCACTTTTTTCACACCTACGAAGTGTGAAAAAAGGTTAATTGTTTAATGGTCGAATAGGTAAGTTGCGAAGAGAAAGTTGGTGATTAGTGACTTGTGGTTAGTGATTAGTGACTTTTGGTTAGTGAATAGTGAATAGTGGCTGTGGGGATAGATTCCCCCATTTTTCACACTTTGTAGGGATAAACGCTCCGGGTGTGAACAACCACACCTTCCCTATCAACCCTATATTAGAATAATAACATAGATGATGGATGGGAGTAACATACAAGGTGTGAAAAGAGGGGGGAGTAGTCGAATGGTTGAGTGGTAAATTGGAGTTGGTGAATAGTGATTAGCGATTAGTTCTTAGTGAACGGTGAATAGAGGATGGCAATCGGTTTATGATTGCTGAATATACAGTAGTTTTTAATGCACACGGTTTTTTTCAGATAAAGAGAAAAACAGAAAACTCAAATGTATTTTTATCTAAATTGTTTTGATAGCATTTAAAGAAATTAAATGACATTTCGAATAAAATAATTTTGATAGAGCTGTTGGAATCAGCGCCTTTTTTCACACCTGCGAAGTGTGCAAACACTGGTGAAAACGTTCGATTATTTTAAGCTTTGAATTATTGTCATCTTCGGCCGGTTTATTTAACTTTATCAATGTACCGGAAAACATAAATGTAAAATGAAGTATAAAAAGAAGTGTGGAATGCCTGCACAGACGCACTTTATCTGTGCAGGCATTGCTTGTTACTGATTGAGCATAGTTTTGAAACGGTTGATTCTCATTTTCAACGACTGCTCTTCCATTTTCATACCTTCCAAACGCATTCTCATTCTGTTTTTCATCAAAACATAGAACCTCTGTTTTTGTGCTGGTGTTAATATTGATAAAAACCCTTGCATATAACGAACCTTCTGCTGCATCGTTTTTCTGCAATTTGACATATATGCCGATTCAAAAGCTTTTTTATCGAATTTACCGGATTTTACAGCCTTGAACATAGGGTTTTCGTAACTCCCTAAATCCTTGATAGAAGCCATTCTCTGCTGCTGTCTCAGCGCCCTCATCATACTAATTTGGTCTTGAGACAGATTTAAGATTCTGACCATCATAGAGTTTTGAACGTTAAACCCTCCCCTGTTCATCATTTGGGAATTTGAAGAACCCATTTGACGCTGCATTCCGAACTGACCCGCCTGAGCGCTCAGCGTAGAAAACATTCCGCCTGTTAGCAATAAAGCCAACGCAGTTGAAGTAAAAAACTTCCTCATAAAAACACCTCCAAGAATTAATTATCCAATTTATAACAGGTGCTTATAAATCTTGAATTAATGTAACATAAACGAATGTAAACAAAATTTTATTGGGAGGATTTATCAATAACGTCGCTTAGATCAAGGAGAAATATATTCCTACCGTTTCGGTATTCGTATCGTATGCCAATCCTGTGTCTATCAAAAATATGTTTTGTTATATAAAGTCCTAAACCCATACCGTTTTTATTGCGGCGGCTCGTTTCTTTAAAAAACGGCTCAAACAAGCGCTCGATGCTGCCGTTGATTTTTTCACCCTTGTTTTCTATTGTTAATATGTTTTGCTCCAAACTGATTGTAGCCTTATTGTCGCTGCTGAATTTTATGGCATTATCGATGAGGTTTTTCAGGGCTATGGAAAAAGAATCAAAATCCACCTTTATTTTAATACTCGGTATTGTGCATTCAACGCTCTTTTCATCAACAAACAGCATATCTTTTGCTTTTTTCACTGCATTGTCAATTGATACCGATTGGACATCAAGATTTGCCTCTGAAAATTTTTCTGCCGACAGCAGCTCGTCCGTCAAGCTGTTCATACGAGAAAACAGGTTTCTCAATATCTCTCTTGTGCGTTTGTCATCCACGAACTCAACAGACAAATTCCCTTTCGTTATAGGTGTTTTAAGCTCATGAGCAATGTTGCGCAAAAACATTTCTCTCATTTTTTTTGAATCTTTGAGCCTCTTTATAGCCATATTGAACTGCTTCGCTATTTCACCCACCTCATCTTTTGATTTAAAGTTGAACGAAACATCAAGATTCCCTCTGGCAAATTCAGAAGCGCTGTCTGCAAAGCGTTTCAGGGGATAAACGCTTCTTAAAACAGCAAGATACAAAGCTAAAAAAAGTAAAAATACAAATATAAAGATTACGGTGGCTGTCTTTAGGGCAGTATTGTCCGCACTATTCT
>JALVUQ010000009.1 GCA_027035575.1 Desulfurellales bacterium
TCGCATTTAAAACCGATAGAGATATTGGACAAGGAAAAAATCCGGAATTTTTTTCAGTCAAAATTACGAGAATAAATTGAGAATAAATTAGGGTCAAGTATTGGGAATAAACTCTCAAAGCTTTTTTTGTATTGACAAAACATCTACAAAGTGTTATAATTTAACAAAAAAGGTTAGATGTGGATAAAGTAATTCGTTGGAATGAACAGAAAAATCAATTACTTCAAATTCAAAGAAAATTAAGTTTTGAAATGGTTTTGGATAAAATTGAAAAGAAAGAAATCTTGGCAAGGCGATCACATCCGGATAAAGATAGGTATCCACATCAGTATATATTTATAATAGAATTAAATGGGTATATATGCTATGTGCCTTTTGTTGAAAATGATGAAGAGATATTTTTAAAAACAATTATACCAAACAGAAAACTAAACAAAGAGTTCAAAGGAGCAAAAAATGCTAAAAAATAAAGAATTTGTTTATGATAATGAAGAATTACAGCTTTTGAAAGAGATCGAAAATAATGAATGGGTTGAAGCACCTTTAAGCAAAGAAGAGTTGAACCAATACTCCCAAAATGCAAAATATACGAAGTCTCTTCAAGAAAAAAAACAAACCACCATAAGGTTTTCAGTACAGGATTTGGCGATAGTCAAAGCCAAAGCAAAAGAGATGGGCATAGGATATCAAAGTCTTATACAAACATTGGTAAACAACTATGCTAAAGGAAAAATCAAATTAGAATTGCATTGAGGGTCAAAGCTTTACTTTTAACTAAAAAAATAAAAAATGAAGATATTAGAATCAGTCAGTATAAAGAAGATAAAGATAAAAAAGTAGTTAGACTTCGACAAAAACCATTGAAAGATTATTTTGATGATATTCAAGATATAAAAATTAGAAATAGTAAAATCAAAGAAGCCGTGATGGATGGTTATAAGCAAAGTGAGATAGCTGAGTTTTTAAAACTTTCTAGAACTACCGTATCTAAAGCTATAAAAAAGGTTGATCAGATACCTTTTTT
>JALVUQ010000010.1 GCA_027035575.1 Desulfurellales bacterium
ATTCCCCTTACTCTATTATCTCGGTTATTACACCAGCACCAACAGTTCTTCCGCCCTCTCTTATAGCAAATCTTGTCTCTTTTTCAAGTGCTACGGGTGCTATAAGCTCAACTGTCATTTCAACATTATCGCCCGGCATAACCATCTCAACGCCTTCGGGTAGCTGAACGGTTCCCGTTACGTCTGTTGTTCTAACGTAGAACTGAGGTCTGTAACCGTTAAAGAACGGAGTATGTCTTCCGCCTTCGTCCTTTGTCAGGACATAGACCTGAGCTTTGAATTTTGTGTGAGGTGTAATGGAGCCCGGTTTTGCCAGAACCATTCCTCTTTCTACCTCTTCCTTCTTTATACCCCTTAGAAGAACACCTACGTTGTCGCCTGCCAAAGCCTCATCGAGAATCTTTCTGAACATCTCAAGGGATGTTGCAACTGTCTTTCTTGTCTCTTTGAAGCCTACTATCTCAACCTCGTCTCCCGTTTTGATTGTTCCTCTTTCAACCCTACCCGTTACAACGGTTCCTCTTCCTGAGATTGTGAATATATCCTCTATAGGCATAAGGAAGGGTTTTGCAGAGTCACGCTCGGGTGTTGGTATGTATTCGTCAATTGCATCCATAAGCTCGTCTATTGCCTTTGTCCATTCGTTGTCTTCACCCTCTTTGGATTCAAGAGCCTTAAGAGCGCTTCCTCTGATTACCGGTACATCGTCACCGGGGAATTCATACTTGGAGAGAAGCTCTCTTACCTCCATCTCAACCAGGTCAACGAGCTCTTCGTCATCAACCATATCGACCTTGTTTAGAAATACAACTATGTAGGGAACGCCTACCTGCCTTGCAAGGAGTATGTGCTCTCTTGTCTGAGGCATAGGACCGTCTGCTGCCGATACGACAAGGATGGAGCCGTCCATCTGGGCTGCACCTGTAATCATATTCTTGATGTAGTCGGCATGCCCCGGGCAGTCAACGTGTGCATAGTGTCTTTTGTCTGTTTCATACTCAACGTGAGCAGTATTTATCGTAACGCCTCTTTCTCTTTCTTCTGGGGCGTTGTCTATCTCACCGTAGTCTCTAAACTCGGCTTTGCCTTTTTCAGCCAATCTCTTTGTGATGGCTGCGGTAAGTGTTGTTTTACCGTGGTCAACGTGACCTATTGTTCCGATATTAACGTGCGGTTTGGTTCTAACATATTTTTCCTTTGCCATAAAAGCCTCCTTTTTTTAATATGGAGCCCACGAGCGGGCTCGAACCGCCGACCTCTTCCTTACCAAGGAAGTGCTCTACCGGCTGAGCTACATGGGCAACTCAACATTTAAAAACAAAAATGGAGCGGGAAACGGGACTCGAACCCGCGACCCTCAGCTTGGAAGGCTGACGCTCTAGCCAACTGAGCTATTCCCGCTCGTGCATTAAAAAGTCAAATGGTGGAGAGGGGAGGACTCGAACCTCCGAAGGCGAATGCCGGCAGATTTACAGTCTGCTCCCTTTGACCGCTCGGGAACCTCTCCGACTCTGGAGCTGGCGAAGGGACTTGAACCCCCAACCTGCTGATTACAAGTCAGCTGCTCTACCAATTGAGCTACGCCAGCTTTAAGCGAAAACGGATTATATATGAAAAATGTTAGATGTCAACAAAAAAAATATAACTTGACTTGTTTTGTCAAATCCTTATGCATATGTACCACCCTATACGTTAAAAGTCAAAAATATTTATTATAAACCGCCTCACTATTCAGCATATAACCGTTTACCAAACAGATAAATATTGCTTTTAAGCTAACCTAAAAATCATTAAAGACAGCACTAATTCACTTTATAGTTCGTCTTTAGCTTATCCAAAAAATCATTCTCCATCAACGGCTTTGAAAAGAGGAACCCCTGATACAATTTACATCCGTTCCTGCGTAAAATGTCGAGCTGCTCCGTATTTTCAACACCTTCCGCTACAACGTCGAGTTTTAGGTTGTATGCCATATCAATAATTGTTTTCACGATTGCCAACGCTTTATCATCTTTCACCACATCATCAACAAACGACTTATCTATTTTAAGCTCATCCAAGGGGAAATTTTTAAGATAGCGCAACGATGAATATCCTGTTCCGAAATCATCTATGGAAAAGTGAAAACCGTATTCTTTTAACTGCTTTATAACATCAAGCACATCATCTATATTACCGGCTACAACCTCTTCGGTAATCTCCAACATAATCAGATTCGGATTAATTTCAAACTGTTCGGTATATGCTATAATTTTATCAACAAACCCGGGTGAAGAGTATTGTGTCGGAGAAAGGGGTATTTGGGGGTCGTATCTCAACAGCCTGTTAATACGCGACCCTTGCGTGACCTTGCAACTTGGCAAACACAAGAGTTTTTGATAAAAAGGATTGATTTAATTATCTCACGTAGTATATAAAACTTAATAGCCATTTGTATTCAACACAGCATAACCCTTGCATCCCCGTTGAAGACCCATATCACAGGCTTTGCCAAAAAGTTTTTTTGCTATAAAATAATCCTGCATCACTCCTCGTCCCTTAGCATACATAATTCCAAGGTTATAACATCCTCGAGCCAGTCCTCCATCACAGGCTTTTTTAAACAAATTAAAAGCCTCTAAATAATTCTGCCTTACTCTATCTCCTTCATAATACATAATTCCAAGATTATAACATCCTTGGAATATATTGCTATCACAGGCTTTTTTAAACAGATAAAAAGCATTAGAATAATCCTGCATTACTCCTAGTCCTTTAGCATACATAACTCCAAGGTTATAACATCCTTTGGCTACCCCTCCATCACAGGCTTTTTTAAACAAATTAAAAGCCCTCAAATAATCCTGTTTTACCCCATACCCGTTATTATACATACCCCCCAAATAATAACACCCATTACCATCTCCTTCATCACAGGCTTTTTTATACAAACCGGCAGCTTTTGAATAATCCTGCCTTACTCCATATCCATTCTCATACATAGCCCCAAGATTATAACATCCTTGAGCCAACCCTCCATCACAGGCTTTTTTAAACAGGCTATAAGCTTTCTTGTAATTTCCTTGTCTGATTGCTTTTATTCCATCATCAACAATACCGGCTTGAGCCATACTGACTTGTAGGTTAATTACACTAAATGCCAAAAGTAATGCCGAAAACAATATTGAGACTTTTTTCATTTTTCCCTCCTACCAATATTCTTGTAAAACCATTATGATATACTTCAATTAACTGAAAGACCTCATCTTTCCTAAGTTTTAAAGCTTCTTCCGGAGTCGGTCTAAGCCTCTTTAAGTGCCTGTATATTCCGCTTCCGACTGAACACCTGTTCTCTCTTAAAATCTTTCCTCTTTTTGTTTTACATAAGTGCCCGGATAAGTCAAGATTTTTAGTCTGAAAACATCAAAAAAAGCCTTTATTTTCTTTGGTCGCGCGTATTTAGCGTATTTAGGGGTCGTATCTCCACAGCCTGTTGAAAAACACCGTTTCTGATTGTCTTCAATCACTGAAAATGCTATAATAATAAGGGTGAAACTCTTATTATTATCCTTAAGGAGCCATTTTGCAATGATGGGAAAAAAGACAAAACAAGCACCTTTGTTTTACTACATAAATATAAAAGATATGATACCCGAAAATCATATTTTGAGATTAATCAATAAATATATTGACTTCTCTTTTATACGAAATAAAACCAAGCATCTTTACAGCAGTACAGGTAGGCCATCCATAGACCCTGAGGTTTTAATAAAAATGCTTCTTGTGGGTTATCTATACGGCATTACCTCAGAAAGAAGATTGTGTGAAGAGGTAAATATGCATATAGGATATAGATGGTTTGTGGGCTTGAGTTTAGACGATAAGGTTCCAGACCATTCCACTTTCTCCAAAAACAGACACACAAGATTTAAACAAAGCGGAATATTCCAGGATATATTCGATGAGATTGTAAAAAAATGCATAGATAGAGGTTTGGTGAGTGCAAAACACCTAAATGTGGACGGCAGCTTAATTAAAGCCAATGCTTCAATAGTATCTATGGAGCCCGTTGTTGTTAAAATGAGTACGGCTGAATATACCGATACCTTGGAATTGGAAAATCAAACAGAATTTATTGAAAGCAATAACAGCAAAAAAGATAAAGATAACGACAATACCGATACAATAAAGAAATCTTCTTATAGTAAGGACTACGGAAAACTAAAAGGTAAAAAAATAGGCAATAAAACCCATAGATCAAAGACAGACCCTGATGCAAAACTTGCAAGAAAATCACATACACAAACCACCCTGTCTCATCTTGACAACTACCTTATGGATAACAAGAACAGGATTATATTGGGAGTATGTGTAGATATACCTGGTAAAAAGAGCGAAACCTCATCCGCTCTTTCTCTAATTAGAAAATTTATGTTTAAATTCAGAATAAAACCTGAAACCGTAGGAGCAGACAAAGGCTATTGTTCTGGTGAGTTTATACACAATCTTTTTCAATTGGGCATAACACCCCATATACCGATAGTTGATGCAAGGACTGCAAATGAAAGAGGAACATTCTCTATAGAGCAGTTTAAATTCGACAGACAAAACAATAGCTTCATCTGTCCAAACGGTAAGATACTTAAATACCACGGCAGACATTATAACCAGATTGTATATAGGGCAGAGCTAAAAGAATGCAGAGTATGTCCATATAAACAGGAGTGTACAAAAGACAGAGCAAGGTCTTTAAGTGTCAGTATATACGAGCATGATGTGCAAAGAGTAAAAGAACTTGCAAAAACCAAAGCATACCGCATATCCATAAAGAAAAGAAAAACGATAGAATCCCTCTTCGGTGAAGCAAAAGAACAGATGGGGTTAAGGGTGTGTAAATTTAGAAGACGGTGGAATGTAGAAGAGCAGTTTCTTTTAACAGCAACTGTTCAGAATATAAAAAGAATGGTTAACCTGTTAAACAAAAAGCCGAAAAAAGCATATGCGGCTGCAAAAAAGAAGCAGACTATATTGCCTAATCGGCAATATAATTTTTTGCTCTTTGTTAAGCAATTGCTAACGAAAACCCAAGCTGATGTTAAAGTATCTGCTTTGACTACTTTTTATGCATTTATCAATAAGTATGCTTTTATCTAAAAAGATGGATTATGGAAAAAAGCGAGATTTTCAACAGGCTGTTGAGATAC
>JALVUQ010000011.1 GCA_027035575.1 Desulfurellales bacterium
ATCAGTTTGAATATCTCCTCAAGAACCCTTAGCGATTCCTCCGTTCTTTTAATATTTGCAAGCACTATATCCTCTATGGAATCCCGCCTCTTTTCGTTTACGCTCTCCAATTTGACGCCTACATCGGATTCGGTTTCTCTTAAATTTATGAAATCTTTATGTTTTTTTTGCAAAATAGAGATTTCAGACCTCATATTCTTGGCAAAATTAGTTAACTGCTTGTCATTAAGAACAAACCTCGCAATATCTTCAACAACTCGCAGCCCCTCTCTTGCTCTGTTTAGGTTGGCATCCGCAACCCTTTTTACTGCCTCAGTGCGTTTTTCCATAGGGTATTGAACTCCTTTTCATATACATTGGCAATGTCTTCCCTGTTTATGATTATAACATTTTCATCATTTATAACAAAAGCACTTGCAGTCCAGTTTGCAGAGCCCGTGGCGACGGTTTTTGAATCTATAACGGCAAATTTATTGTGCATTATACCTTTTCTGTCCCAATGAGTATGCGCTTTGGCATATCTGATGTCTATGCCGTTACTTTTGAGATACTCATACTTGGTGTATTTGTTATCCTTCGGGTTGTTTGCGCTTTTATCAACAACCACCCTTACTTTTACTCCGCGTTTTTTTGCAAGCACAAGGGCGTGAGCCAGCGGTCTTGATGTAAAGGTATATATTGCGGCATCGACGCTTTTTGTACTGATATTGATTAAGTCAACGAGAGCATCCAAAGCTTTATATGAAGGTGTGAAATAGACCTCAATATCTCTCGAATAGGCGGAATTGATAAAAAAGAGAGCAAAAATAAATACTAATGATATTTTTTTAAACATTGTAGTTCGGCGGCTCCTTTGTCATTATTATATCGTGAACGTGGCTTTCCCTCAAAGATGCGGAGCTAATCTGTATGAACGTGGCTTTTGTTCTTAACTCCTCTATGGTTGCGCAGCCTACATATCCCATTCCCGAGCGCAGTCCACCTATCAGTTGGTAGATAACATCTCCGGCACTGCCTTTGTACGGCACTCTTCCCTCAACACCTTCAGGCACAAGTTTTTCGAGTTCTGCCTCATCCTGAAAATATCTGTCTCTGCTTCCTTCTTTCATTGCTCCTATGGAACCCATTCCTCTGTAAACCTTATATTTTCTGCCTTGATATATTATGGATTCACCCGGAGACTCTTCAACACCTGCAAGAAGATTGCCTACCATAACCGCACTTGCCCCCGCTGCAAAGGCTTTGACAATATCTCCGGAAAACTTTATGCCGCCGTCGGCTATAATTCTTTTGTTGTAATATTCAGCCTCCTCTGCGCATTCGGATATAGCCGTAATTTGCGGAACACCTACACCTGCAACCACTCTTGTTGTGCATATAGACCCAGGTCCTATGCCTACCTTTACAATATCTGCTCCGGCTTCAATCAGGCTTTTTGTTCCCTCTTTGGTTGCAACGTTTCCGGCCACTAACGTAACATTTGGAAACAGAGATTTAACCTTGGATACGAGTTTAAGTATTAACTGCGAATGTCCGTGAGCGGAATCAACAACAATAACGTCAACACCGGCATCAACAAGTGCTTTTGCTCTTTCAACGCCGTCTTTTGTGCCTACTGCAGCTCCGACAACGAGCCGTCCGTGAACATCCTTAGTGGCATTGGGATACTCTTTCTTTTTTCTTATATCCTTTATTGTGACAAGTCCCTTCAGATTGAAATTCTTATCAACAATGGGCAGTTTTTCGACTTTGTAGCGTTTTAAATACTCCTCGGCATCGGCAAGCGTAATTCCTTCATATGCGGTAATCAGGTTTTCAGATGTCATAACCGAACTGACGGGCTTTGTGTAGTCTCTTTCAAACTGCACATCCCTGTTTGTAATGATTCCAACGAGCTTTCCGCTCTCCAGTGTAACGGGGATGCCCGATATGTGGTATTGGCTCATCAACTCCAAAGCTTCGTTTATAGTGGCTTCAGGTCTTATTGTTATCGGGTCTAAAATCATACCGCTTTCGGATTTTTTGACGTTTCTTATCTGTTTTGCCTGCTCTTGAATAGGCATATTTTTATGTATAATTCCCAATCCGCCGTTTCTTGCCATTGCAATCGCCATTCTTGACTCCGTAACGGTATCCATAGCAGCAGACACGATAGGAACCTTTAACTGCAGCCTGTCTGTCAGCATAACCGATATATCCGTATCTTTGGGTAGGACATCTGATTTTGACGGAACAAGCAGAACATCATCAAAGGTTAAGCCTATAACACTTCTAACTCTCAGCATACTTTCCCCTTTTTTATATCTCCAAAAATCTGAAGTCGGCGACGTTTAACACTATGTTTCTCAACCTGTTTAACAAAGAAAGCCTGTTTATCTTAATTTTCTCGTCTTTATCCATAACCATAACATTGTCAAAAAACATATTTATGGTTTCTTTTACTGCAACGATATCGTTGAGAAGTTCGGTATAATTCTTGTTTTCAATTTGCAGCTTTGAGCTTTTTTCTAAGCTTGATATTTTTTCAAACAACCTCTTTTCTTCATCCTGAGTAAAAATCTCAGTATTAACATCTGTTTTATCAAAATCTTTAACGATGTTAAAGACCCTCTTTATGGCAAAACGTTTTTGTTTGTCTTTGTCGTTGTCAAATAGATTTTTGATAGCGGTGAGTCTCAAATAGGCATCGTAAACGTCGTTAAATTTGGAAGAGACAACTGCCTCAAGGGCATCGTAGGGGTATTCGTTTAAGTAGTTGACGAACCTTACCTTTATAAACTCGATTATCTCTTCTTTATCTGCGTCTTTGTCGTAGAGATGTAAAGCTTTATCAATCATATCGTTTAGGTTAAGCTCTATCTTGTTTTCGATTAACGTTCTTATGATTCCCAAAGCAGCCCGTCTTAAAGCATACGGGTCTTTTGTGCCTGTGGGCTTTAAGTTTGCTATAAATCCTCCGACAATCAAATCGAATTTATCGGCAAGGCTTAGGGATATGCCGGCTTGAGTATGAGGAATTTCGTCATCTTTGGGAAGATATTGCTCATATATTGCGCTTGCAACCTCTTTGTCTTCTTTGGATATAATAGCATATTCCCTGCCCATAACACCCTGCAGTTCAGGAAACTCATAGACCATTTGAGTTAAAAGGTCTGCCTTTGAAAGGTGTGCCGCTCTTTTTGCCTTATTGGCATCAAAGCCGAGCAGATTTGCTATAAATTCGCTTAGACTCTCCAACCGCTGCGTACGCTCATACTGACTGCCGAGCTTTTCCTGGAACATCATTTTCTTTAACGGCTCGACAAACTCCTCAAGTTTATGTTTGGAGTCCTCATCAAAGAAAAATTCGGCGTCTGAAAATCTTGCCCTCAAAACGCGCTCATACCCCTGTTTTATTATATCCATATTCTCGGTTACTATGTTTGAAACCGCTGCAAACTTGTTCGACAGGTTGCCGTTTTTCATAAAGGCAAAATATCGCTGATGGTCTTTCATAGAAATTATCAAAACCTCTTTTGGCAGTTTCAAAAATCTTTCCTCAAATTCACCTACTACAACCTTAGGATACTCTGTCAAGTTGACGACTTCGTCCAACAGCTCTTCGTCGTAAACAACATCAACCCCGTACTCTTTACACAAGCTGTTAAGCTGATTTAGTATAACATCTCTTCTTTCATTTTGATTAACTATGACAAATCCTTTTTCGAGCTCTTTTTCGTAATCTTCGTATGTCAGTTCTATTTTTCCTTTATTCAAAAATCTGTGTCCGTATGTATAAGAGACTGCGTTAACCGATGCGAATTCAAACTCCTCTGTTTTATTGTCAATTGTAAATGCCATATTGTGAACCGGGCGTATAAACTCGAATTTTCCCTCTCCCCATCTCATTTTTTTGTTAAAATGCAATCTGTGCAAAAACAACTTTACTGCCTCTTTAACAACGGGTTTTGCTTCTCTGTGCTCACCTTTTAAAACAACAGAAACATATCTGCCTTTCTTTGTCTGTTTTATCCGTATATCATCCGTTGTAGCTCCGTTTTTCTTTAAAAATCCAAGCAGAGCCTTAGTGGGCTTGTTATCCTTAAAACAGACGCTTTCGGGCGGTCCTACTATTTCTTTTTCCTTTGCTTCTATGTATTCTTCAAATTCCAATTTAACGGCAATTCTTCTTGGGGTTATATAAACCGCAAAATCATTATGGGAAACTCCTTCATTATCAAGAATAGAGCTTAATGTATCTTTAACCCGTTTATCCAATCCGGTCATCTCGGATGCCGGCAGTTCTTCCAAAAACAGTTCAAATAATAGCTTCATCTGTCATCCTCCACATAGGCTTTTGCAATGGCTGCCGCAAGGTCTCTGACGCGTTTTATAAAGGTTGTTCTTTCCGCTACGCTTATGGCATTTCTTGCATCAAGAAGATTAAATACGTGGGAGCATTTCATACAGTAGTCGTATGCGGGTCTTATGAGGTTATGTTCAAGGCAATTGTTTGATTCCGTTTCATACATATTGAACAGTTTGAACAACATATCCGTATCGGCTACCTCAAAGTTATATTTGGAATATTCATATTCGTCGTATTTATGTATGTCTCCGTATGTGTAGTCATCGTTCCACTTCATATCGAAAACATTATCAACACCCTGAATATACATACCGAGACGCTCCGTTCCGTATGTAATTTCAACCGGTATTTGTTTTAAGTCATATCCGCCTACCTGCTGAAAATATGTGAATTGCGTAACCTCCATTCCGTCAAGCCAAACTTCCCAACCCAAGCCCCAGGCTCCGAGGGTCGGCGACTCCCAGTTGTCCTCAACAAACCTTATGTCGTGCTCTTTCAGCTTTATTCCCATATACTCCAAGCTCTCAAGATATAAATCCTGAATATTCAAAGGCGAGGGTTTCATTATCACTTGATATTGGTAGTAGTGCTGAAGTCTGTTCGGGTTTTCTCCGTATCTGCCGTCCGTCGGTCTTCTTGACGGGGCGGGGTAAGCAACATTCCAGTTTCCTTTGCTTAAAGATTTCAACGTTGTTGCCCAATGAAAAGTGCCGGCTCCGGCTTCAATATCGTACGGTTGCAAAATAATACATCCCTTTTTTTTCCAAAAATCAGACAGGGACAATACAACATCTTGATAGTTCATTTCTCCTCCTCAAATATCAAATA
>JALVUQ010000012.1 GCA_027035575.1 Desulfurellales bacterium
AAATATCAAGAAAGAAAATTGAGATATTCAGATATTATAAGAGAGGTATTTGAATAGAATGGAAACACTGTTCAAAAAGAGGCAATTACTAAAAAAGAGGGGGTGACACAATTAAGTTGACATTACCTTTTTTCCTCAATACGATTTATTGTGTTACGGTTTTTGAAATAGTGGTTCTTATTTTAATTATGGATAAAAGGATTCATTGTTCTTTTATTTAATCAAAAATTCATAATTCAAAATCATCTTTTTATCTATGCGTTGTATATTTCACCAGTTACTAACCACCACTCATCAATTTTTCACACCTACGAAGTGTGCAAAAAGGGTGGCGATTAAAACCTCAAACAACGGATTATACTTAAAGCATTTAAAGAAAATGAATGACATTGCAAGAAGCATAATCCGTTGTTTTATAAAAGTAATAGCAATGATTTTGGCGAATTTATTTTTTAATTTTTTCTTTTTCTCCGGTTCCGCTTTCTTTCACTTGCGAGGTGCAAAGTTTGGATAAAATTCATCCGCCGGCTCCTAATCACTAATCACCATTCACCAGCCGCCAATTCCCAATTTACCACTCAACCATTCGACAACTTAACCCTTAACCATTTTTCACACTTCGTAGGTGTGCATTCTGGGTAATGATTCAAATAGTTCTATCAAAATTATTTTATTCACAATGTCCTTTAATTCTTTTATTTGTTCGCAATAAAATTTTATTGTGTTGTGGTTTTCGAAGTAGTGTTTTTTCTTTGCAAAAACAAAAGGCTAATGGTCTGTGTCGCTCTTTTTACTTTCTTGTTTTATTCAATCCAAACAAAGCAGATGATAAAGCATTTATGCCTACGCGCTAAGCGTACGGTTTTAGTCCCAAATCCTGCACCCTAAACTCTAAATCCTAAACCCTAAATCCTAAATCCTAACCACCGGTCACTGTTCATAGCTCTCTTTTCTTGACAAAAAAACTCCGTTGCTCTACACTAAAAAATGAAAAAAGCGAAGAAATAAGGAGAGTTCGGATGTCAAAAAAAGCTCTTATCAGTGTTTCAAACAAAGAAGGTGTTGTTGAATTTGCTAAATTCTTGTCAAATCAAGGATATTCCCTTATCTCAACGGGTTCAACCGCTAAGCTTTTAAAAGAAAAAGGTTTGGATGTTGAGTTTGTTGAAGAATATACAGGCTTCCCTGAAATGCTCGACGGCAGAGTAAAAACACTTCATCCTAAAATACACGGCGGCATATTGTTTATAAGAAACAACAAAGCTCACGAAAAAACAGTTAAAGAATTTAACATAGACCCCATTGATATAGTTGTTGTCAATCTCTACCCTTTTGAGGAAACAGCTATTAAAACCGATAATACTGACATATTGATTGAAAACATAGACATAGGCGGACCATCTATGTTAAGAGCTGCTGCAAAAAACCATAAAAGTGTTCTTGTTGTGTGTGACCCAGACGACTACAAAGATATTATGGATAACTTTGAAAATATAGACGAAAATACAAGAAAGCACTATGCACTCAAGGCTTTTGCTCACACGGCATATTACGACTCTTTAATTGTTGAAAAACTCGGCTTGAGTCAATATAACAAAACAGGTATTGCCATAAAAAAGGTTTTGCCTTTAAGGTACGGTGAAAACCCTCAGCAAAAGGCGGCATTTTTCAAAGACCCGCTGAAAAAAGGCATTGCCGATGCAAAACAGCTTAACGGCAAGGAGCTGTCCTACAACAATATTCTGGATATTGACGTTGCTTACAGAATAATGTCGGAATTTAAAGACACGATTTGTGCAATTATAAAACACAACACACCCTGCGGCGTGGCAAAAGGAAACGATATTGTCGAGGCATACGACAAAGCCCTCTCCTGCGACCCGATAAGTGCATTCGGCGGAATAATAGGCATAAACAGCACAATAGACGAAGCCTTGGCTTCTGAGATAACCAAAAGATTTTATGAGGTGGTGGTAGCATACGGATACACCGAAAATGCACTTGAAATACTGCGTAAAAAGAAAAATTTGAGGGTTATAGCAGTTGATAAGATAGACAATTTAACGTTTAAGGAAATAAGAAGCGTTGTCGGTGGTTATCTTGTGCAGGACAACGATGCAGAGATGAAATTCGAATACGAAGTTGTTACAAAAACCAAACCCACAAAAGAGCAAATTGAAGATTTGGCATTTGCTTTTAAGGTATCCAAGTTTGTCAAATCCAATGCAATCGTATATGCAAAAGATGGAAAAACGCTTGCAATAGGCGGCGGACAGACATCAAGGATAGATTCGGCTAAGTTTGCCGCACAAAGGGCGAAAGAGTTAAATATCAATTTAGAGGGCTGCGTTATGGCATCCGACGGATTTTTCCCGTTTAAAGACAGCGTTGAGTTTGCCCAAGCCCAAAAAGTTGCCGCTATTGTTGAGCCGGGAGGTTCAATAAGAGATGACGAGGTAATAGAGGCTGCCGATAAATTTGATATACCCCTTTTATTCACGCATACAAGACATTTCAGACATTAAACAAGGAGGAGTTATGGAAGCTGTAGTCTTAGCTGCGGGAAAAAGCACGAGAATAAAATCTCAAACAAATAAAATACTGCACAAAATATGCAACAAACCGATAATTTTTTATGTTTTAAAAGAACTTGAGGGCTACAAGACGCACATCGTCGTTAACAGCGACACATACGAAACCATAAAGAATATGTTTAAAGACAGCAGCGTTTATATTCAAAAAGAGCAGAAAGGAACCGGAGATGCCCTAAAGGTGGCGCTGCCGTTTATTCAAGATGAGAGCTTCGTGGTTGTAAACGGTGATACGCCATTGATTAAAAAAGAGGACATAGAAGCAGCTTACGGAGTTTTTAAGCTTAAAGAACTGGACTGTCTTATTTTAACGGCGAAACTCGATAACCCCAAAGGATACGGAAGAATTGTCAGAAACGAAGACAGAGTGGAAATTGTTGAAGAGAAAGATGCAAGCGACGAAATCAAAAAGATAAAAGAAATAAACAGCGGCATATATATATTCAAAACCGAGTTTGTCAAAAATGCCATTGTAAAAATAATGAATAATAACAGAAGCGGTGAATATTATCTGACGGATATAGTCAAGCTAACACAAAAAACGGATATTTTGGAGGTTGACAAAGAAAATATTCTCGGTGTCAATACAAGAAAAGACCTCTCTGTCGTTAGAAAAATAATACAGCAAAACATAATTGAGAAATTTGATAACGTTACCTTTATAGACCCTGATTCGACATATATAAATTATGACGTGGAGATAGGACAAGATACAATAATCTTTCCTAACGTCTCTTTAAGAGGAAACACACAAATCGGCAAAGAATGTATTATAGATACAGGATGCGTTATTGAAAGCTCCATAATAAAAGACAACGTACACATAAAGCCCTACAGCGTGATTGAGGAAAGCAGAATAGAAAAAAATGCGCAAATAGGACCTTTTGCTCACTTGCGTCCGTTTTCGGATATACGTGAAAATGTCAGGGTGGGCAACTTCGTTGAGGTTAAAAAATCGATACTCGGCAAAGGAACGAAGGCGAGCCATTTGACATACATAGGAGATGCCGAACTCGGAGAGGATGTCAACGTCGGCTGCGGAACAATCACCTGCAACTACGACGGATACAGAAAGAATAAAACAGTAATCGGGGACAGGGTTTTTATAGGCTCGGACGTCCAGCTTGTAGCGCCGGTTGAAATTGAGCACGATGCTTTAATTGCTGCCGGAACAACCGTGACCAAGAAAGTTGAGGCTTACAGTCTGGCTCTTTCAAGAGTCCCTCAGGTCAATAAAAAAGATTGGGTTAAAAGATACAGAGAAAAAATGGAAAGGAAGTTAAACAAGAATAAAGAATGATTCCATACCAAAAAGACAAAAAACAATGCCTCAAGTAGAACATAGCAGGTATCCCTACAGCAAGACACCTCTAAGCAAAATGATGCTCTATGCCGTCATCGTGGGCATCATAACGGGCTTTGGAGCCGTGCTCTTTCTTGTGGCAACACACTTTTTTTCGGTATATGTCTTAAACGGGCTTGCAGGCTATCCCACGATAGAGCCTGCGGGTGAGCCGAGAATATTTCACGAAATGCACGGATATTTTTCTCCTTTAATACTGCTTTTAATTACAACTATCGGCGGTTTAATCTCAGGCTTTTTGGTATATACCTATGCTCCTGAAGCCGAGGGGCACGGTACCGATGCGGCAATAGAATCATACCACGAAAAAAACGGTATAATAAAGCCGATTGTTCCGATTATAAAAATGATAGCTTCCGCAATAACCCTCGGAAGCGGCGGAAGCGGCGGAAGAGAGGGTCCTATTGCTCAAATCGGTGCGGGTTTTGCATCCTACTTTGCAACCAAACTCAAACTATCGAAAAAAGAGAGAAGAATTTTGCTTGTTGCGGGTATGGGCGCAGGTATAGGGGCAATATTTCATGCGCCTTTGGCAGGAGCTATTTTTGCCGGAGAGGTGTTGTACAAAGAGGTCGAGATAGAGAGCGAAGCCTTTTTGCATACGGTAATCGCCTCCATTGTTGCCTACTCCGTATTTTCGTTTGTGTTCGGCTGGTCTCCTCTGTTTGCAACTCCTGTTTTTCACTTCACAAATCCGCTTGAGCTGATTTCATACACAATACTCGCCTTTAGCGTAGGAATATTTGCCATATTTTACGTTAAGGTTTTCTACGGAACCAGGGATTTCTTCAAAAAAATACCCATAAAACCACATTTTAAGCCGGCAATAGGCGGATTGTTGGTCGGTTTGATAGGCATATTAGCCCCGGATGCCATATCAATGGGTTACGGTCCCCTTCAAAAGGCTATGGTAGGAGACCTCGCTATAGGCACTCTGCTTTCAATAGCTTTTTTAAAGGTTTTTGCCACATCGTTTACCATATCGAGCGGCGGAAGTGCCGGTGTTTTCGGACCTTCTATGGTTATAGGCGGAGCACTTGGCGGAGCCATAGGATTGATGATACACCATATCGCCCCCTCTTTGGCATCGCAACCCGGAGCCTTCGCACTTGTCGGTATGGTAGGTTTTTTCAGCGCGGCAGCCAATACGCCGTTTTCAACAATCGTTATGGTAACGGAAATGACAGGTAACTATCACCTCATAATACCGTCAATCTGGACTGCCGGAATAGGATACCTTGTTGCTCAAAAATGGACTATTTACGAAAAACAGGTAAAAGACAGACGGCACTCGAAGGCTCATTACTATGAATATGCAAAAGATATACTCGAAGAGATAAGCGTTAAAGATATTATGCACAAGAAGTTTACAACGGTTTATCTGACGACGCCGTTAGAAAAGATATACAAAATTCTATCGCAATCAAAGGACGACGATTTGATAGTTTTGGATAGCAGGGGACTGTTAGCCGGCATTATTTCAATAAAATCCATAGCTAACCTGCTTGGAAACACAGGTATCGAGAATTTTATAATAGCAAAGGATTTGGCAAACGAAAACGTTTTAACAACAACACTATCTGAAAATATCCATTCGCTTTTGCATAGAATAGGTTTTAAGGACATAAATGTGATTCCCATTATTGATGATAAAAATGCAAAAAAGGTCATAGGCATTGTCAGGAGAAAGGACATAATACACGCATACAACGAAGCAAAAGAGCAGATTGCTGTGAATTTTTAAGAGTGTTTGAAAAATGTACATTTAAGTGTTATAAATTGTTTCTGTCTTTTGGAGGTTTGCTGGTGTGTGTGGAATTGTAGGATACATAGGTGACAAAAAAGCCATAAACATACTCTTAAACGGATTAAGCGCGCTTGAATACAGAGGATACGATTCTGCCGGTGTGTCCATAAAATGTAAAGATGGCATAGAGACGGTTAAAACCAAGGGTAAAATCATAGATTTGGCATCGTTGATAATAGATAAACACACAGATTTAAACGGTAAAACCGGCATAGGACATACAAGATGGGCAACACACGGAACACCCAACACCATCAACGCTCACCCTCACTTCACCGAGAGAGTGTCGGTCGTTCACAACGGCATAATAGAAAACTACAGAGAATTGGAAAAGCTGCTAAAGGAAAAAGGAATTACAAAAAAAACCGATACGGACACGGAAATCATAGCTCTTCTATTGGATTACCACTTACAAAACAACCCTCCGAAAGAGGCTTTTGTTGAAACAATCAAGCTATTAAAGGGCAGCTTTGCCGTAGCGGTTCTTTTTAAAGACTCAGAAACCCTGATGCTTGCCAAAAATGAAAGCCCGCTTGTGATTGGTGTCGGAGAAAATGAGAACTTCATAGCAAGCGATATATCGGCTCTTGTACAATACACACAACGATTCATATTTTTGGAAGACGGGGACTTGGCTTTCATTGAAAAAGACAAAATAGAGATAGAGGATTCATCGCTAAATCCCGCTAAAAGAGAGATTAAGACAATACACTGGAGCGCCGAGTCTGCAAAAAAGGGCGGATATAAGCATTTTATGCTTAAAGAGATAGCAGAGGAATCTCAAGCAGTCAGAAATACGATACAATCAAGAATAGACGCAAAAGGAAATATATTTTTGCAGGAAGAGATAAACTTGGATGAGAACTTTTTAAAAACCGTCGATTCAAT
Organism: Desulfurellales bacterium; assembly: GCA_027035575.1. GTDB lineage: Bacteria > Campylobacterota_A > Desulfurellia > Desulfurellales > Hippeaceae > S144-51. Next base: position 6,650 of record JALVUQ010000012.1, read on the forward strand.
AACCGTGGTCGCCTGCGGAACAAGCTACTACGCCGGATTGTGCGCCAAACAGATATTGGAAAAATTTACGGGCATTGCCGTTAATGTTGAAATTGCCTCTGAGTTCAGATACTCCCGTCCTATCTTTTCAAAAAATAACCTGTTTATAGCAATATCACAATCGGGAGAAACAGCAGACACAAAAGAGTCTTTGAGGTTTGCAAAAAACAGCGGTTTAACAACGCTTTCCATAGTTAATGTCAAAGAGAGTGCAATAGCAAGAATGGCTGACAGCTGCATATACACACTTGCAGGACCTGAAATTAGCGTTGCATCGACCAAAGCATTCGTATCGCAGCTTGCCGTTTTATATATGCTGGCATTTTATATGGGAAAATTGAAAGGAAGAGATGTTGCAAAGGAAACAAAGAAACTTCTTTTGGTTCCGAACATTATGCAATCCGTATTTGAAAAAACAAACAATATTGTTGAGAACATAGCCAAATCGTACCATTCATATAAAAATTTTCTCTATCTCGGCAGAGGATTGATGTATCCGATAGCTTTAGAGGGAGCCTTGAAACTTAAAGAAATTTCATATATTCACGCCGAGGGTTATCCGGCAGGTGAGATGAAACACGGTCCTATAGCCTTAATCGAAGAAAACACGCCGAGTGTTGTAATATCACCAGACTTTGAACCTTTTTATTCCAAAACTATGTCAAATATTGAAGAAATAAAGGCAAGAAACGGTAAAATAGTTATGCTGTCGAATAAAAAAAGCGATATTGCGGACAGTTTCATAGAGTTGGAAAGCATAGACTACGACTTCACACCGTTTATATATGTTATACCTCTCCAACTGTTCGCATATTATATAGCTTTGTATTTGGGACACGACATTGACCAACCGAGAAACTTAGCAAAAAGTGTGACGGTAGAATGAAGATTTCCTTAATTTCCGAGCTGTTTTTCGTTATAAAAAACATAAAGCATTCACAAACCGGAAAGTGGTTTATTTACGCAACGTTAACAGGTGTTGCCGCAGGTGTCAGCGCTGTCATTTTCTTCGTTTTGTTGGATTTAACATCGGTTACCCTTTTAAATCACGTTGCAGGATTTCCCCTGACGCATCCGGCAAACGAGAAACCCCTTCTTGAGGAGATTCACAAGCCGTTTAATAAGATAATTTTTATAGTTATCGCAACCCTCGGCGGATTTTTAAGCGGATTGATTATGCACCTTGTAGCTAAAGAAACAAAAGGCGGCGGTACTGGCGAGGTTATAAAATCATACCACAATAATCTGCCTATAAGAGCCAGAGTTCCTATTGTAAAAACCATTGTTTCTGTCATATCTTTGGGTGTCGGTGGTGCAGGAGGAAGAGAAGGACCCGCAGCACACGTTGGCGCCGGCTTGGGTTATAGGATAGGAAAACTGCTGCACCTAAGCGATAAAGAAAAAAGAATAATGATGATTTGCGGTATGGCTGGGGGAATAGGTGCGGTGTTCAGAAGCCCTATGGGTGCAGCCATATACTCAACCGAGGTGTTGTATAAGGATGTTGATTTTGAGCACGAGGCTCTGCTTCCGGCTGCTATTTCATCGATAATAGCATACTCCATATTCTCGGCTAAATTCGGCTGGGTCCATATGTTTTCTACTCCCATAATGAAATTTCAGAACCCTCTTGAGCTGATTTCATACACCATTTTGGCATTCGTATGTGCTGCAAGCGGTATAATTTTTATAAACGTATTCAACTCCGTATCCAAAGCCTTTGAGAAAATAAAATCTCCTCTGTACATAAAAACAGGTCTCGGAGGCCTGATTATCGGTCTGCTTGGGGCTGTTATGCCTCACAGTGTAGGAATGGGCTATGGTATTATGCAAAGTGCATTCTTAAACAAAACTGCGTTTTCTGCTCTTCTTTTAATAGGGTTAATCAGAATGTTTACAACAAGTGTCACACTGGGAAGCGGCAATTCGGCCGGTATGTTTGCACCAAGCCTCGTCATAGGTGCTGCAATAGGAGGAGGAGTCGGTGGATATATCCATTCAATTGTTCCTGCCTTGGTTGATAATCCGGCGTCGTTTGCGCTTGTGGGAATGGCGGGATTTTTTGCTGCAACGGCAAAAACACCACTATCGGTCATTATACTTGTTGCAGAAATAACCGGAAACTACGAATTGATAGTGCCCTCAATGTGGGTTGTTGCCATAAGCTTCCTGCTGAGCTCAAGATACAGCATAGAGCACTATCAGGCAAAAGACCGGGCTCACTCTAAGATACACAGATACGAATACATACGTGATGTTCTTGAAAATATCAAAGTAAAGGATTTGATGAGAGAAAAATTTGCATCTGTTGACGGTTCCACAAAGCTTTCAAAAATATATGAAATACTATCAAAAACGAAACAGAGCGACATTCCCGTTTTGGATAAGGATAAAAATATCGTGGGTATCATAACCCTGCACGTTTTGAAGTCCATACTCGGAGAAAACGAACTTGCCGATTTTCTTGTAGCCGAGGACATAGCAAACAAAGATGTCATATCCACAACCCCTGAGGAAAACCTAAACCATATTTTGCATAAAATAGGCTTTAAAGAGATAAATACCGTGCCCGTTGTGGATAAAGACGGGAAAATAAGCGGAATAATCACAAGAAAAGATATAATTAAGGCATACAATAATGCGACCGAAAACCTGGAACATCTTAGAGAATCTGAATAGCCAACAAAAAAAAGCCGTTTTGGAAAACGACTCGAATCTGCTCATAATAGCGGGGGCAGGAAGCGGCAAAACAAAAACAATCACGCACAAAATAGCTTATATTTTGGAAAACAACTACGCAAAACCATATCAAATTCTGGCACTTACATTCACAAACAAAGCCGCAAACGAAATGAAACAACGAATAGAGTCTATGGTTCAATCCAAGGTTAAGGATATGTATATAGGAACCTTTCACGCAATAGCTTTAAAGATTTTAAGGTTTGAAGGGTTTAATCCTACAATATACGACACAAAAGACCAGGAAAGACTTATAAAGGAGATTTTAAAAAACCTGAATATAGACAAGAAAAAATACCCCCCGAATGCTATTTTGTCTAAAATATCCAAGTATAAGTTGAATATGAAAAAATATGATGAAGTGCCGAAAACGACCCCTTTTGAGTCTATGGTGCAAAAAATATACAAGATGTATGAAGAAAAACTGCAAGAGGCAAACGCCGTTGATTTCGACAATATAATCATAAAAGCAATAGAGCTGCTTAGTCAAAACGAGCAAATAAGAAACAAATATGCAAACAGATTTAAATATATTTTTATAGATGAGTATCAGGATACGAACTATCCTCAATACATCTTCATAAAGCTGCTTTATAACGGAAACAACAAGATATGCGCCGTAGGAGACGAAGACCAGTCGATTTACGGTTTTAGAGGAGCTGACATAGCTAATATTATGAACTTCAATCACGAATACGAAAACTGCAAAATAGTCAAACTGGAAAAGAACTACCGTTCCGGTCAAAACATTCTGGATGCGGCAAACAGGGTTATATCCAAAAACAGCTTCAGAAACAAAAAAGAGTTGTATTCCGAATACGGCGGCGGAAACGTCAACATTCTTTCGTTTCCAACGGAGAGCGACGAGGCATATTTTGTTGCAAGAAAGATTGAAGAGCTAAGCGAAAGTGACAGGTTATCCGACATAGCCGTGTTATACAGAACTAATTTCCAATCTCGAATTATAGAAGACGCCCTGATGCGCCGTTCAATTCCGTATAAAATTATAGGCTCAAAAAAATTTTTTGACAGAAAAGAGATTAAAGATACAATCGCCTATCTGAAACTGTTAAACAACAACAATGACGATGTGGCTTTTTTGAGAGCAGTTGAATCTCACCCCAAAGGAATAGGGAAAAAACTCATTGAGAAAATACAAAAAAGCTCTTCTGAGAAAAAATTATCCTATTTTGATACTACACGCTCTCTAATAGAAGATAACGCACTGACAAAAAAACAAAAGGCGGTTCTTGAGGACTTTTTATCGGTCTTTGAAGATATTGACACTCAAAAAAGCGCCTCCGATTTAATAGATGAGATTGTAAACTTAAGCAAATACAAGAAATATCTTGAAGAATCCAAAGAATATGGTAGAATAGAAAATATTATGGAGCTTAAAAACGCAGCAAAGGATGACACCCTTGGTGATTTTTTGGAGAGCATATCCCTTTTTGATTATTCCAACGAAATAGAAGATGAAAAGGATATGGTGAATTTAATGACTATACACGCCTCAAAAGGGCTTGAGTTTAAGAGCGTGTTTGTTGTCGGCTTGGAAGAAGGGCTGTTCCCAAATGCAAATCTTAAAGAAACAGAACTTGATATGGAAGAAGAAAGGCGACTCTTTTACGTTGCAATAACAAGAGCAAAAGAGAATCTGTTTATAACTTATGCACACTCCAGAAAAAGAAACAACCAAACACTCCCCACATCGCCTTCACGTTTTTTATCGGATATTGGAGCAGTGCATAATCCCAAAACCGGACAGACAGGTTTTCAAAGGGGAGATAAAATTGAACATTCCATATACGGCAAAGGTGTTGTTTTATCGATAGACACAATGAGCGCAGCAGAAGCGCTAACGGTCAATTTTTACAAGTCAGGTGTAAAGAAAATACTATCTAAAGACAGAAATTTAAAAAATATTTGAAATTTGGAGGACTTTATGGCCAGTTTAGAGGAGAGATTCAATAAATTTAATACAAACTTAGCTTTGGCAAATATAAGAACCAAGAAGATAACGGCTTCGTTTGACGACGAGAAACTCGACGTTTCACCGGAGACACAGAAGATTTATATTGATAAAAATGCTTACTACCAGGTTTTGGATGATAATTTCGTAAGGGTTTTTCAGGACTTTTCCTTAAAAATTGCAAATAAAAATAACGCTGAAGATGTATTTGTTTCCATAGAAGTTTCCTATCTTATGGACTTTCAGGTAGGCGGGCCGATAGATGACGAGGTTTTCGAAATATTCGCACAATCAACCGTTCTCGTTGATAGTTGGCCCTATTTCAGGGAACTTGTTCAAAACACTCTAATTAGAATGGGTCTTGCTCCGGTCATTATTCCTCCGATACAGTTCAACCCGCCGACTCAACAAAAACCCAAACAATAGATGAAAGAACTGGTTATAGATGGCTCTTTTGAAGATATAAATCTATCAGTTTTCGATTCAAAAGAGCTTATCTATGACCTTCATCTTCACTCCCCGCACACACACTCAAAAATTTTGACCGATATTTTCGATTATGCTTTTAATTCTTTGTCAATAGACATAAAAGACATTGAAAAACTGTACTGCTGTATAGGTCCCGGGAAATATACATCCCTCAGGGTTGTGCTTGCAGCTATAAAAGGTATGTTTTTTGAGAAACTCGAAAACGTATATGGAGTGAATTCTCTGGATTTAATGGCAAGCGAGGAATTTCGCAATGAACCTTTCAGAATTGTTTGTGAAACATCCAAAACAAAAACTTATTTTTCCGATTATGTACTCAATAACGGTTTTGTCGAAAGACTTGGCGAAATAGGTTCTTCACAAAAAAACGAGGCTGTGAAAACGGATTATAAAATAATTCAAAAAAATTGCATAGGCTCTGTAAGAAATATTTTCAGACTAAAACCGGAATATTTTAAGAGAGTTGAGCTGTATGCGCTCACTCCTGTATATTAAAAAATTGAAAAGGAGATTATATGGCTTTAATACGCCCTTTTAAAGGTGTTATGTACCAAAATATCTCATCTTCGGTTATGGCACCGCCCTACGATGTTATCGACAAAAATGAAAGAGAACGTCTTGCCGCCAACAACCCTTATAATATAGTAAAAATCACTCTCCCGGATACATACGATTCTGCAAAACAACTTGTTGATTTATGGCTCTCCTCAAATGTTTTAAAGTTCGATAAAGAATGTGCCTATTATATCTATACCGCAGAATACGAATTTGACGGCATAAAAAAACTTTTAAAGGGCTTTTTGGCAGCTTTAAAGCTGGAGGAGTTCGGAGGGCACATAAAACCCCACGAAAAAACGCTTAAAGGTCCTAAAATTGACCGCTTCAACCTTATAACAAAAACAAATGCAATGTTTTGTCCCATTATGGGCTTATATTTCCCAAATGAAAACCTTACCGATATCATAGAAAATACGATAAACAGCAAAAAGCCCGCCATAGACATAGAATTTGAAGGAATCAGACACAAACTATACCCGTTATATGAAAAAAGCGAGTCTGTTTCTCAAGAGCTGCAAAACGAAGATGTTATTATAGCAGACGGTCATCACAGGTATGAAACCGCCTTGATGATTAAGGAATATTTTAACAAACAGGGCATAAAAAACGGCGGGTTCGACTATATTATGACACTTATGATTGATGCAAAAGCCGGTGGCTTGAGCCTCTTTCCTATTCACAGGCTCATAAAAAAGGTTGATGATTTCAAACAATTTACGGGGAGATTGAAAGAATATTTTACAGTTGAAAATGGGAAGCATAACTGTGATTTTTTAATGTATCACAGCGGTGAATTCTACTCTTTGAAATTCAAACAAAAACGCAGTGACGATTTAATTGAAAAACTGGATGTAAGTGTGTTTGAGCGGTACATATACCAAAATATTTTGGGTTTAACCAAAGAAGACATAACCAATCAAAAAGTTGCCGGATACGCCCATTCTCAAAAAGAGGTTATCGAGCTTGTAGATAAAGGCGAGGCTGATATAGGTTTTATCTTAAATCCTATGGATTACGACGACCTCGTTGCAATTGCCGAAAAAGGTTTGACTGTTCCTCAAAAATCAACGTTTTTCCATCCTAAAATACCCTCAGGACTTGTGGGTTATCACTTTGAAAGCATTAAGGGGTGTGAAAATGTTTGAAATAACCGTAAAAAGCGATTTTGCAGCAGCACACAGGCTCAATAACTATCAGGGCGCCTGCGAAAATCTGCACGGACATAATTTTATAGTCGAGGTTAGCGTAAGGTGTGAAAAACTTGACGAATCTTACATTGCCATAGACTTCAAAGAGCTGAAGAGGTTGGTTAAAGATATAACAGACAGATTAGACCACACATACTTAAACAATAACGACTACTTTAAAAAAACAAACCCGACATCCGAAATGATAGCAAGATACATCTATGAAAATCTTAAAGAATCCCTTAAAAACGGCTGTAAACCTGCAAGTGTAAGTGTATTTGAAACCCAAAACTCTAAAGCTACCTATTTTGAGGAGTAGTTATGGAAGAATTCAAACTTACTTTCGGCAATTTTATAGTTTCACTGGCGCAAACCGCCTATGTTCAGCTTGGTATAGTTGAAGACCCGTTTGGCAAAGAGAAATCTAAAGACCTGAAAGGGGCTAAAAACACAATAGATTTAATAGAGATGCTTCAAGAAAAAACGAAGGGTAATTTGAATGACGACGAAGAGAAACTAATAAAAGAGGTTCTTTATGATTTAAGAATGAAGTATCTCTACGAAACGGACAAAAACTCCGAGTAACTTACGGTTAAAAAAGGAAAAAACATAAAAAATGGAAGCATACATTAGTGAAATATTCTACTCTCTACAGATGGAGGGTAGTTTTATAGGTTATCCTGCGGCATTTATACGTTTTGCCGGATGCAATCTTAATTGCGATTTCTGTGACACAAAGTATGCACTTGTTCCAAAAGATACAAAAAAAGACGACAAGATATACAAAATAATTTCCGAGTTTAATGCCGACAGGGTCATATTCACAGGCGGAGAACCCGCTTTATACGACGATTTTATGTCCTATTTTATTGATAAATACGGCAGTTATAAATTTTTCTTGGAGACAAACGGAACAATATTTACAAAAAAGAGCATTAAAAAATTCAAGCACATTGTGGTCAGCCCGAAATTTTTTTCGATAGACGAAGAGGTGTTGAACCTATACAAACGCCTGTCAAACAGTGTAGAATTTAAATTTGTCATAAACAACGAAAGCGAAATCGAAAAAGTTCAAGTTTTATCCGATAAGCTCGGCTTGTATCCGCTAACGCTCCAGCCGCTTTTTGATAATGCACAACCCATTGAAAAATATGTAAAAAAAACTAAAATGTTAATAGAAGCGTTTAAAAACAGCAGCCTGGCAAACAAAGAAGCAAGATTGATAATGCAAAACCACAAGGTAATATACAAAGAACAAAGAGGTGTATGATGAACAAAGCGATAGTAATTTATTCCGGCGGGCTTGATTCGACAACCTGCCTGTTTTGGGCTTTGGATAATTTCGATGAGGTTCAAACCGTCACATTTGACTACAACCAGAGACATCAAATAGAGATAGACTATTCGAAGGAAACTCTAAGATTGGCTGAGAAAATAAAAGGTAAAAAAATAACAAGCCATTATTTTTCAATCGACCTGTCTCAGGTAGGCGGCAGCGCCTTAACCGATTTATCCATAGATGTACCCAAGAACAGGAACGAAAAGGAGATGGAAAGCGACATACCCATCACCTATGTTCCTTTTAGAAACGGCATTTTTTTATCCATAACAGCAGCCATAGCAGAAAAAAACGATATAACCAATATCATAGGCGGCTGGAATATGCTGGATTACAGCGGATACCCGGATTGCAGAAATGATTTTTTAAACGCATTTGAAGAGGCGGTTAATTACGGAACAAAAAGAGGGGTTGAGGGAAAGCCGTTTAAAATCCTAACGCCTCTTTTAAAGCTAAAAAAATCGGAAATTATCCGACTCGGTAAGAAGCACAAAGCCGACTACTCCTATTCATACTCCTGCTACAGCGGACAAAAAGAGCCCTGCGGCGAGTGCGATGCGTGCATTTTAAGAGCTAAAGGATTTAAAGAGGCAGGCGTTAAGGATGATTTTCTCGTTAGAATCGGAAAGGCTTGATAAAGGTTTTTATATGGAAGATGCCGTATCGGTTGCAAAAAACCTGCTTGGGAAATATTTAATAAAAAATACCGATAAAGGCTTTATAGGCGGAATGATAGTCGAGACAGAGGCATATATGGGACCTCAAGACGATGCCGCTCATTCATACAATTTAAGAAAAACAAAAAGAAACGAAGCTATGTATGAGGAGGGCGGTGTTGCCTATGTCTATTTTATCTACGGAATGCATTACTGCCTGAATGTCGTAACAAATAAACGAAATATACCTCAAGCGGTTTTGATAAGAGCCATTGAACCTAAGTTCGGTATAGACACAATGATTAAAAACAGAAATACCGACTTGAAAAATTTAACAAACGGTCCTGCAAAGCTGTGCAGGGCTTTAAACATAGATTTGAGATGCAATAAAGTAAGTTTGTTGTCGGACAGGTTATTCATAACAAAAGGAGAAGAAATTAAAGGCGATATTATCTCCACAAAAAGAATCAATATCGAGTATGCAGAAAATTACAAAGATAAGCCGTGGAGATTTGTTGTAAAAAACAGTAAATTTTTAAGCAGATGAAAGTTATAACCACACATAAAAATCCCGATTTTGATGCCATATCAAGCTGCATAGCCGCAAAAAAACTCTACAAAGACGCCGTTATATCCTTCCCCGATTTACCGGAGCGCTCGACCAAAAACTTTATAATACAGACAATCATCTATCCCTATCTAAACAACAAAAACATAGATGTTCGGGAAATAGATACGCTGATAATAGTTGATACACGCTCCAAAAAACGAATAATGCAAAAATTTGCCGAAATAGCCGATAAGGTTTATACGATATGCTACGACCATCACGAAGAGAGCGATATAAAATGCAAAGAAAATCACTACAAAAAAATAGGGGCGAATGTCACGCAAATATTGGAAAAGATATTTGAACAAAAAATAGATATAACAGAAGAAGAAGCAACGCTTTTTATGTTGGGCATATATGAAGACACGGGGAAACTCTCATACACCTCAACAACACCTCAAGATATTATGACGGCTGCAAAGCTGCTTGAGATGGGCGCAGATTTGGATACGGTCAGAAATATTATGGAAGAAACACTCAGTGAGGTTGACGTAGCCATTTTAAATGATTTAATAAAAAACAAAAGAATATATGAGATAAACTCAAAAAGGGTCGCTCTATCTTTCACCTCGGTTGACGAATACATCGGCAACGTAGCCTCAACGGTCAATAAATTGCTGTCCATAGACAAGCTTGATGCCGCAATATGTATATTCAGAATGGCGTCAAGAATTTACGTAATAGGGCGCTCCAATAAAAATGTTGACGTAAGTGCAATACTAAAAGAGATAGGCGGTGGCGGACATAAGCAGGCGGCAAGCGCCGTGATTAAAGAAAAAACATTAATAGAAGTGGCTGAAAAGCTGAGTTACTTTATCAAAATGAAACTTTTAAGTCAGGTTAAGGCAAAAGACATAATGAGCTTTCCGCCGAAATATGTCTATTCGGACGATACACTCGAAAAGGTTAACAATATAATATCAAAAAGCGGTATGAACGCACTGGTTGTGTTGGATAGAAAAACAAAAAAGGTCGTAGGAATAGTTACAAGGCAGATTATAAATAAAGCAATGTATCACCATATGAACAACGAAAAAATATCTATGTTTACCATAACCGAATTTGAAACCGTTAAAGAGACGGACACATTTGAGAGCATAAAACATCTTGTAATTGACGAAAAGCAGCGCCTTATACCCGTATTGTCAAAAAATGGCGAGCTGATTGGCGTTATAACAAGAACGAACCTCTTGCAAATACTATCCTCAGAAATAGATATAGAGCAGCCGAAAAGAACAAGAAATATAGAGGCTGAAATCAGAAAAATACTGCCGCCTAATGTGATAGATTATCTGATTAACGCTGGAGAGATAGCAAAAGAATTAAATTTTAAAGCCTATATGGTAGGCGGAATCGTCAGGGATATAATTTTAGGTTACAAAAATCTCGATATAGACATAGTGGTAGAGGGAAAAGGCATTGAATTTGCAAAGAATTTTGCGAAAAAGTATTCTGCAAAAGTGGCTACTCACGAAGAATTTCAGACTGCAACCATAATTTTGAAAGACGGAATGAGGATAGATGTTGCAACTGCAAGGGAAGAGTATTACGACCTGCCGGGCTCTCTGCCGAATGTGGAACAAAGCTCTCTAAAACTCGATTTATACAGAAGGGACTTCACAATAAACACACTTGCCGTTAAACTCAGCGACAATTTCGGTGATTTATTGGATTTTTTCGGCGGATTGAGAGACATAAGAGAGAAAAAAATACGTGTTCTGCATATGTTGAGCTTTATAGAAGACCCTACAAGAATGTTCAGAGCAATACGATTTGCTTCAAGGTTAGGTTTTGAAATAGGCAAACAAACCGATAAGCTCATAAAGGTCGCCATAGACTTGGGAATATTAAAATACGTTGACAAAATACGCGTTTTCAACGAAATAAAATACATTTTAAATTCGAACTGCGTCAGATGCAGCTTGGAGATGTTAAGAAAATACAGGCTTTTATACTCTTTTGACAACAGAATTATTATAGACAAAAGAATACTTGAATATGTAAGCATTTTAGAAAATATAGTAAACAGCTATACGACGGTATGGAAGGATAAAAAAATAGATAAAAGCATTGTTTTTCTTATGCTGCTGGAGTATCTTTTAAGAAAATCCCTTAGCTTTTGTGATACTATTGGCGCCGATGAGAAAACGAGCAAAATAGTCAAAAAAGACGTTTACCAATTCCCTCTTGCCATAAGAACGGTTAGGAATCCTAAAAGCAACAATTTCGACATATACACGTCGCTTGAAAAATTGAGCATTGAAGGGGTGTTATGTCTGTATGCCATAGAAACAAACAACGAGAAGATAAGGCACTATCTTGAAACTTTAATGGGTATGAAACCGATTATAAAAGGAAAAGATTTAATTTCTCTCGGATTCAAACCCTCTGAAATATTTTCAATCATAATAAAAGACATATTTAAAAAACAGCTGCTGAACACCATTAAGGATAAAAAAGAGGCTGTAGAGTACATACTAAAACAATACAAACACCACATAGAAAAATAGCTGTTTATTTTGCTTTAAGTTTGTATAAAACAAGAACAAAAATTCCGATTGTTATAAAAGAATCGGCAAGATTAAAAGCCGGGTAGTGATACTGCTTGATATAAAAATCAAGAAAATCAACCACATATCCTTTAAACAGTCTTTCATAAAGATTACCTAAAGCTCCTCCGCCAAGCAAAGCCAAACCTGCTATGTAAAAAACATTTCTGTCTTTGGAAAATAGTATTAGATACAGAATAATAAGAAAAACTACCAAACTAATACCGCATAGGAAAACAAGCCTGTAAAATTCCGGCAAATTCGATAAAAAACCGAAAGCAACTCCTTTATTATGAATATTAACTATGTTGAAAAACCCGCCTATAACCTTTACATACGAACCGTAGGGAATATTGTCGGAGATATAAAGCTTGCTTATATAATCTGCAATAAAAAAAAGGAGTATCAAAGATACTCCTAAAAAAGCGTTTCTATTTACTTTTAAAGCCATTTATTCTACAAATTCAACTATGGAAATCGGGGCTGAATCGCCTTTTCTGAATCCAACCTTGACAGTCCTAACATAACCGCCGTTTCGTTCCGCAAACTTCGGGGCAACCTCATCAAACAGTTTTCTAACTGCATATTTATTATTGGCAAGTTTTGCCAAAGCCCTTCGTCTTGATGAAAGATTGTCGTTTTTAGCCATAGTTATTAACTTGCTCATAAACTTAACGAGTTCCTTTGCTTTTGCGTCGGTTGTGGTAATTCTACCGTGTTCCAGCAAAGAAACAGCCAAGTTTCTCAAAAGATGTTTTCTTCTTTCGGAATCTATACCGAGGGTTCTGTATTTTTTTCTATGCCTCATTTTCTTCTCCTTCTTTCTCTTTGATGGCTTCTTTGATTCTCTTCACCTGGTTGTCTGAAAATGTCATCCCGAGATTCAAACCGAGCTGCTTTAGGGAATCCTTTATCTCTCGTAAAGACTGCTTACCGAAGTTCTTTGTATTTAAAAGCTCTGAGTCGGTCTTTTGAACAAGCTCCCATATATATTTTATATCGTGGGCAAGCAGACAGTTGGAAGCTCTTACATTCAGCTCAAGCTCGTCAACCGTTTTAAGCAGATTTTCATTAAGCTGCTCTTCTTTTTCACTCTCTTCCATATCGAAGGATTCACCTGCATCCTTAAAATCTTCTAAGAATAAAGAAACGTAACCGTTTAAAATATAACTTGCCGTATGAAGCGCTTTTATAGGCGTTATGCTGCCGTCAGTTTCTATTTCAAGTATCAACTTTTCATAATCGTAGAAATCCTTCATAGTGCTTTTCTCAGACCTGTAGGCAACCCTTCTGATTGGCGAAAAGAGAGCGTCTATGGGGATATATCCTATTTCCTTATTTATCGCCTCGGCATCTGCCTGTTTATACCCGATTCCCTTCTCAAGATATATTTTTGCCTTTATGGATGCTGATTCCATCAATTGCGCTATATACTCGTCTTTGTTGATTATCTCAACATTACCCGGCAGCTCTATATCGTTGGCAGTCAATTTCCCCGGCGTCGATTTGTTTATATACGCTTCCGCCGTTTGAAAATTATCGTTTAAAGCCTTAAATCTAACCTGTTTGAGATTTAAGACTATATTCATCACATCTTCCTTCACACCGTCTATCGAACTGAATTCGTGGTCAACGCCGTCAATTT
>JALVUQ010000013.1 GCA_027035575.1 Desulfurellales bacterium
CGTTGAATGATGGCAAGCCGCCGAGTCCGTTGATTATATTAACAAGCATAGAAGTACCTAAAGCAGCAGCCCCTTTTCCTGAAAACGGGTCTTTGCTTAAAAAACTTCTTGCATTGTAAACAGCTTCTGCAAAGGCTTTGTTATCCGCAACGGCTATTCCGAGATTACCCTTGACGGCTATCCCTTTTAAGTTTTTACTTGCCAAAACGGCTCCGACACCTGTTCTTCCGGCAGCTCTGTGCCCGTCGAAAGTTATATTTGAAATAAGCGACAGCTTTTCGGCAGCAGGTCCTATTTCAAGCGTTCCCGCCTCAGGATGCGTATTTCTCTTCAAAAAAGCATCACTCTTTTTAACGTTTTCACCAATTAATTTTGATGCATCCCTAATCTGCACAGCCCCTTTGTAAATCCACAAATAAACGGGATTTGAGGCTTTTCCTTCTAGTATAATCATATCGTAGCCGGCTCTTTTTAGCTCAGGTCCGAAATGTCCGCCTGAGTTTGAACAGGCTATTGCTCCGTTTAGCGCTCCTTTTGTTATAACCATAACCCTTCCCGATGAGGGTGCATAGGTTGAGCCGAGCGGTCCCGTTGCAATAATAACCTTGTTATCAGGCGAAAGAGGGTCAACCTTTGCATCAACCTCTTCCAACATAATTCTCGTTCCGTAACCCCTTCCGCCTATATACATTTCAGCCCATTCTTTGTTTATGTCTTCTGTCATAATATCGCCGTTTGTCAAATTAACCCTTAATATTTTACCGACATACCCGCCTTTTAACATCTTACACCCCCTGCTGCTGAGCTATTAACTCTTTGTATCTTATGGCGTTTCTATGTTTTTTATCCATAACCATATCCTCAACTTCCGCATACTCCAAAGCTTTTGCGTGACAAACCTTAACACATTCCGGGTCGCCTGAGCACATATCACATTTGATTATCTCTTTTCCCGTATGGTTTAATCTTATCGAGCCCCACGGGCAGGATATTACGCACTGCTTGCAGCCCA
>JALVUQ010000014.1 GCA_027035575.1 Desulfurellales bacterium
GGCGTCAAATTGGAGAGCGTAAACGAAAAGAGGCGGGATTCCATAGAGGATATAGTGCTTGCAAATATTAAAAGAACGGAGGAATCGCTAAGGGTTCTTGAGGAGATATTCAAACTGATTGATGAAGAATCATCTCTAAAATTCAAGGCTTTGAGGTATAACAGCTACATACTGGAAAAAAATACGATAGAAAGCATAAAAAACATATTATGAAAGAAAAATATATCAGAAATTTCTCCATAATAGCTCATATAGACCACGGGAAGAGCACGCTTGCCGACAGATTGATTGAAAATACCGGAGGTTTGAGCCTCAGAGAAATGAAAGAACAGGTGCTCGATTCACTTGAGGTTGAAAGAAAGCACGGTATAACAATTAAAGCTCAAACTGCAAGGCTTGAATATACCTACAAGTCCGAAAAATACTACCTCAATATGATAGACACACCAGGGCATGTTGATTTCGGCTACGAAGTTTCAAAAAGTCTTAAAGCCTGTGAGGGTTGCCTGCTTGTTGTTGACGCTACTCAGGGAGTGGAGGCTCAAACCATAGCAAATGCATATTTGGCAATCGATAACGACCTTGAAATAATACCGGTTATTAACAAGATAGATTTACCGAGTGCCGATATTGAAAAAACAAAGCAAGAAATTGAGGACGGACTTGGGATAGATGCCTCGGACGCCATAGAAATATCTGCAAAAAACAACATAAATATAGACAAGGTGCTTGATTCGATAATAGAAAAAATTCCTCCGCCAAAAGGAAGTATCGACAAACCTTTAAGGGCTCTTGTTATTGATTCCTGGTATGACAACTACAGAGGTGTTATATTTATAATCAGGGTTTTTGACGGACAGCTCAAACAAAACGATAAAATTATGATGTACTCCACGAAAAAAACCTATGAGGCCGAAGAGCTTGGTATCTTCACGCCAAAGGTTAAAAAGGTAGATTTATTAACAAACGGCTCTGTCGGATATGTGGTTGCTAACATAAAAAATATACAGGATGCCATGGTGGGAGACACTCTAACGCTGGCAGATAATCCTACAAATAAGCCTTTTGAGGGTTTTGCCAAACCTAAGCCGTTTGTTTTTGCAGGCATCTATCCGACAGACCCGGAAAACTATGAAGATTTGGCTGAAGCTTTGGAAAAACTTCAATTAAACGATGCTTCCTTAACAGTTGAAAAAGAAAAATCTGATTCGCTTGGTTTTGGCTTCAGGTGCGGTTTTTTGGGTGTTTTGAGTATGAACATTACAAAAGAAAGATTGGAAGAAGAGTTCGGACTCGATGTTATCATAACAAATCCGAGCGTTTTGTATAAAGTCGAACAAACTAACGGAGAAATTATAGAGCTTTCCAATCCGTCAAAACTTCCGCCTCCTCAAAAAATAGCTGCAATATATGAGCCTTTTGTCGATATAGAAATCATAAC
Source organism: Desulfurellales bacterium (assembly GCA_027035575.1). Taxonomy (GTDB): domain Bacteria; phylum Campylobacterota_A; class Desulfurellia; order Desulfurellales; family Hippeaceae; genus S144-51. The sequence continues at coordinate 1,442 of JALVUQ010000014.1, forward strand.
GCCTGCGGAATATGTGGGTAATATACTTAAACTGCTTCAGGAAAAGCGCGGCAGGCAGCAGGATTTATCCTATATTTCTCAAGACAGGGTGTTGATTAAATATTCGATACCTCTTGTTGAAATAATAACCGATTTTTACGACAAACTAAAATCTCTCTCAAGGGGTTATGCCTCTTTTGATTACAACTTCAGAGATTTTGAAAAATCCCGGTTAATAAAGTTAATTATTTTGGTAAACTCCAAAGAGATAGACTCGTTTTCTATGATTGTTCCCAAAGACAAGGCATACAGAACGGCAAGAGAGGTTTTGAGGAATCTTAAACGATTCATACCCAAGCAGCTTTTTGAGATAAGGCTTCAAGCTAAAATAGGCGGAAAAATAATAGCAAAAGAGCAGATAAGCCCTTTAAGAAAAGATGTACTTGCAAAATGCTACGGGGGTGATATAACAAGAAAAAGAAAGCTGCTTGAAAAGCAAAAGAGGGGCAAGAAGAAAATGAAACAGCTCGGCAGTGTGGAAATATCGAAAGAAGCGTTTATTAAGCTGGTTGAGATAAATAATTGAATTTTTAAGGGGGATTGTTTTGAGCAAAAAGGATAAGTTGTATGATTGGATTAAATCCATAGCCATAGCTTTGGTCATAGCTCTTTTTATAAGAGCATTTATAGTAGAGGCTTTCAAAATTCCGTCTTCATCTATGGAGAATACTCTCTTAATCGGAGACCACATTTTGGTCAACAGGTTTATATACGGCATCAGAATGCCATTTACAGGAAAAATAATAATACCCGTAAGCAAGCCCGAGCACGGAGATGTTATAGTATTTAGATATCCTCCCAGACCAAGCATATACTACATCAAAAGATGTATAGGTTTGCCCGGTGATGTTTTATATATGAAAAACAAGGTTTTATACAGAAACGGCAAAAGGGTAAACGAACCCTACGTCATACACAAAGACCCGCACATATATCCCAGAAAAACAAATTATGCGTTGGCTGAAACCCTGTTTGGCTCAAGGGATAATTGGGGACCTGTAAAAGTACCTCCTCATTCATACTTTATGATGGGTGACAACAGGGATAATTCCTACGATTCTCGTTACTGGGGATTTGTTCCTCAAAAAAACTTAACCGGAAAAGCGTTTATAATTTACGGCTCCTGGGAGTGGAATCCTTTTAAAATAAGATTTAACCGATTTTTTAAACTTATACACTAAAAAGGAGAAAAAGTAATGATAGATTTGATGCAAAAAAATATAGGCGGAAACGACAGAAAATTAAGAATTCTGGGTGGAGCTGCACTTATGGGGCTTGGTTGCGTAACGAAGAATAAGCTTATAAAGGTAAGCGGGTGCATATTCCTTGCAACAGGCATAGCTCAAAAGTGCATTTTTTATGATTTTTTGGGAATAAATACATTTGAAGATGAGCAAATTTCTCTTGAGGAAAACGAATAATTTTGATATAAGTCACTGGTTAAACTTTTGGAGGTGGTGTTAAATGGCAAGAAGATGTGAAATATGCGGAAAAAGGTTGCAAACCGGATATAAGGTAAGCCACTCGCACATAAGAACGAAAAAGAAATGGCTTCCGAATATTCAAAAAGTCAAAGCCGTTGTTGACGGAAAAGTTAAAAGAATAAATGTATGCACCTCTTGTTTGAGGTCAGGCAAGGTTCAAAAAGCCGTAAAATAGCTCCTATTTTTTCCTATCAAAGAACGGGTTCTTGGTGGTTGCCGAAAGCGGAATGCCGAAAGCTCCGCCAACCTTTTCTTTGAAAAAATCGGATTCTTTTGCAGCCTGTCCTATTGAAAGCATTACCCTGTTATCCACTCCGAATATAGATGACAGTTTAACAAGGCTGCCTATGGCAATACCCGAATCGGTTACGCTTATTGCGCAAACCCCTCCCTTTTTTTCACACACATCACAGGTGGGAAAGCCGCAAAAACCGCAGTTAAACCTGTGATAGAAAAGCTTGTATCCTATTAAAATTATATGACTTATCTTTTCGCAATTTACGGCATCTCTTTCATAAAAACCGAAACCGCTTCTTTTTGCTATTTCTTTGGCTTTTTCCAAAATAGGTTTTCTATCTTCAATATTATCGACTATATCTATGACAATATCGTCTCTACCGATGCTTTTCGGTGCCGTTTTAGCGTTAACCAACAATATCTTTGACACTATATCCACACCTTGAAGCAGTAAATCGTCTATCATCACATACCTCCTTTGACAAACTCTCTTAACTTAATCAAAGCTTTTGTTTTTATTTGAGAAACCCTTGATTCTGTTTTATCTATAACAGAGGCTATTTCTTTCATATTTAAGTCTTCATAGTAATATAAACTCAAAACCGTCAGCTCTATCTGTGTCAATTTCTTTAACCCTTCCTTTATAAGTTCTTCTTTCTCCTGCTCTTCTACAACATCAAGAGGGTTTTTAGACTCCTTGCTTTCTATCGACTCAATAACAAGCATATCACTGTCGCTGATAACCTCATCGAGACTCAATATCGTATGGTTTGAGCTATCGCTCATCAGCTTGTTAAACTCTTCAATATCCAAGTCTGCCGCTTGCGCCAGCTCTTCATCGGTGGGATTAAAAATCCCGTTATCCATAAACGACCTATACGATTTGGAAACCCTCTTTAGTTTGTCTCTTGCATATCTTGAAACCTTATCGGCACTTCTTATCTTATCAAGAATAGCTCCCCTGATTTTTGTGTTGGCATAAGATTTAAACTCGCCGAGGCTTCTTGTCGTATCCCAATTGTCAATGGCTTTTAAAAGTCCTACCATCCCAACCTGCACAAAGTCCTCTTCATCAAAGCCCTCGGGTAGTTTAACGACAAGCTTTTTGACCATTCTTCTTATTGTCGGGTAGTATGCCTCTACTATTTCATCCCTATCAATTTTCATAATTAAACTTTGTATAGACTAAATTATTCACTCTTGCTTTGAAACGGATTCGGCAGTTTGCCCGCTGTCCGCACCGCTTGTATCGGTAAAGTTGATAATGGCAAAATTTATCAAAGCCGATGTTATAATGCCTATAAAATAGAAAGAAACCGCAGTAAAAAAGGTCTTTAAAAACGCCGTTAAAAAATCTATGTTGCTGTATGTAAAAACAAGGATGCATACGGCTGTTGCAGACAGAGCATACAAAGAAGCTATCCACTTCGGGTCAATAGTAACGTTATCTTTCATAGTTTAACCCCAACATATCGAGCAGTTCTTTTTCACCTATTATAGAAATGCCAAACTGTTCCGCTTTGTTAAGTTTTGAGCCAGGATTTTCACCCACAACCAAAAAATCAAGTTTTTTGCTTACGCTGTTTCTTACAATTCCACCTTTTTGTTCAATCAACGATTTGTAGTACTCCCTCTCCTTTGAAAGACTTCCGGTAAAAACAAAACTTTTATTTTTAATTAAACTATTTTCACTATCCTCTTTTTCATCCCTAAAATGCACTCCGTATTCAAAAAGCCGCTCTATCGTTTCAATATTTTTTTGCTCGCCAAAAAAAGAGATAATGCTGTCTGCAATCTCATCTCCAATACCGTCTATGGACAGCAGCTCCTCTTTCGTGGCTCTTCTTAGGGCATCCAAATTACCAAACCTCTTTGCAAGAATTTTAGCTACAAATTCACC
>JALVUQ010000015.1 GCA_027035575.1 Desulfurellales bacterium
GTATTTATTTTACTGATAATATGGGGTTAAATATTGCTATTATTATCACCTGACGCTGATTATTTATAATAAGAAAAGTGGGCATATATATTATGGACAATAATGTTTTATTAAGAGAATTAGAATATATTGATATTTGTAAAGATAAATATTTTATGGAAGAGTTTTGTAATGAAGATGAAAAATATATCCAAAAGTACGGATTTGATAGAGAAATTATTCAAGGAATAAAGCCCCTTTTAAATAAAAAGATTAAACTTTTATCTAGCAAAAGTTCAGAAAAGGTTTGGTTGTATTTATTTGGCTGTAAACCAAAAAATTATCAGTATCCTAAAAAGCACTGGATGAACTACATTCAAGTTATATGTGAATATAGGAAATATAGGAAAATATAGGGGTCAAATATAGAAATATAGGGGTCAGGTGATAACAATAACAAAAATTTAATAAAAAGTTATCATTATCACCTGACCCCCTCAATTTGACCCCCTCAATTATGACCCCCTCAATTAGAATATGTCAAAAATATTATTTTAGAAAAAGACTGTTTTATTTATGATGATTTAATGATGTTAGAAAAAGCTTAAAAGAGGATAGGGGATAATAATACCAATTATAAAAAAGTTATTGTTATTACCTCATGGTAGGGGTCTGACGTTGAATATCCACCCCCTAACCAAACAGCACACCTCTACCAAACAATGCTACAACAAGCAATGGCACAACCACTTATCTTGTAGATTCTAACACCCCTTATGCACAAGTTATAACAGAGAGTAAGGAAAATGGCACTAAAATTGAGTATACTTATGGTTTAGATTTAATATCTAAGCAAAGCCAATACTACCTAAGCGATGCATTAGGAAGCACAAGAGCTTTAGTAGATAGCAATCAAAAGCTAACAGATAGTTATAGCTATACACCTTATGGTAAATTAACAAACCATATAGGCAGTAGCGATAATAGTTTCCTATTTACCGGTGAGCAAAGAGATAGCGAAA
>JALVUQ010000016.1 GCA_027035575.1 Desulfurellales bacterium
CCGCACCATCACTTTGTTTGCACACGCTGCAAAAAAATTATAGATTTTACGTGGGAGGATATGGATAACGCAGACATACCCGATTATGTGAGGTCTATGGGTCAGCCCGACAGCGTCTATGTTGAGATACGTGGGATTTGCAAAGAGTGCTTAAAGAAAGAAAGCCGGTCAAAATCCAAGAAAAAGCTCTCAAGATAGAATAAGAAACTTGTAAGATTTTTAAAATCATAATTTTTTTTGCGGTCAGTTACGCTTTTTTGATAAAAGTTTTTTACGCTTGCCTTATAACATTATGCTTTTATAGCAATAAGCACAATTTGTCTTTCGCCTGATTTGCAATATAAGAAAGCGGTATGGCAACAGCCTTTTTATCTATTCACCTCTCTTTATGTAAAACGGGAATGGTCACATATATAAAACCACTTGAATAACAATCTATGGATATAGGTTTTGACAGATAGCCTTTTAATAACGGTTCAATCTCATAACTGCCCTTAGGAAGTTTCAAAGATTCTGTTTTGTAGGGCGGATATTTTTCTTTAGGGTATTTATAAACAATAAAAGAAGAGGGCTTAAAATTGGTTGTTGTCATAGAGCTTTCGTCAAAAAACAGAAATTTCACACTGCATAAACCGCTGCTTTTAGTTTCTTTTTGCGGGCTTATCGGCTCATAGTCCAAAAAGTTTGCTAAAGATGATTGTTTTCGGCTTTTTATATGCTCAATGTCCGATTTGGTAATCAGCAAAGGAAGATTTTTATTCAGACAAAAATTTAAAAACTCATAATAGGGTACAAACGGCGGTTTTATTTTTACTTTTGAGTATCTCGGCTGTATAAGCAACTGCAGATAGAATTTTTTGCAGGCTTTGAGTTTTTTATTTAAAATGCCAAATTTTTCTTTACCTGCGAAGATTGAAATTTTGTTTGGGTAGGATATGAAATGTATGTGCCAATCAATCAGCAGGTTGTTTTTGCTGTTTAAAACCTTTGTTGAGGGCTCAAGCCAAACACCGTCAAATCCGACCTTTCTTATATTGCGGTCAACCCCGAGGGAAATAAATTCTTTGGAAAATTTAGCTGAAAAACCGCAAGGTGGTGCGCTGTTGACGACATTATCAGTATTATTATAGAAAAACACAAAAGAGCTGTTTTTAATACTAAGACGGATAGTTATGCCTTCACACTTTTTATTTGTTTTTGTCTTAAACGTAAGACTGTTTTTTACAAACGAAATGCCTTCAAGCTGTAAATTACATACCTTTGTAGTATGGTTTTTGCAGGAAAGCAGAGCAGTTGCTATAAAAATAAGTGCAAGAAACGCCCTTTTCACTTCTTAATATTTATAAAAACACCGAAAATTTTGTATTGACCGTTATTTTTAACATACTCAAGCCTAAAACCGAGATGCGCAGGTTTTGTCGGATAGTAGCCTTTAAGCTCTAAAATGCCGTTATCTTTGACTTCTTTAGAAGTTATGACAGGGCTCATACTGCCGATATCGCCCCAGTTGATATTGACATCTCTGAATCTGCTGAAAACCCTTTGTGTCTTATCTATACTAACGCTTTTTTTGAATTCCGCCGATGTGTCGGAGTAAAATTTGGAGTAATCGTTGCTTTGAATAGCGTTTACAAGTTCGACAATAGTTTTATGTACCATTGTTTCATACCGTATCGGTTTGTTTGTTGGCTGCGGTGTTGAGCTTGTTGTTAAACCCACACGCGGCAGTGATATATGGTTGATTTTCCATTCATCGTTTTCCTTAACTAGCTCTATTTTTATGGGTAAGATTGAGCCGTCTGAAAATTTAATGCTGCCTTTTAAAGTCCCCGTACCGTTAGCGCTCACCTCTCTGTTTTTAAAGGAGTATCCGCTGTAATGTTTAAATCTCGAATATGGAAAAGCTCTTTTTATCTGTGCTACGGTTGTCGTGCTTTTAAAGTTTCCCGACAGATAATTTTGCGCCTCTGTGTAGTTGTTGTTTTTTATCGAGTTGAAGAAATTATCGACTGTTTGCGTCATATCGGATGTGAAAAAAAGAACGGCTGCAATTGAGATAACGACCAAGATAAACACAATGCCCAAAAATTTAAAAAATTTTTTCATAACAAACCTCCGCAAATAGTGTTTATACTACACAAATGTAGTAAATTATTTTGCTTTTTATATAAAAAAAAGGATTAAAAATCAAATTTAATAAATGTAGCAACAGTTCATTTTTGTCGCGAAAAATATTGCGTAAACAAATATTCGTTTCTTTGAATATCGCTGCATAGATTGAGAATAGCCCGTTCCTAAATAAACAACTAATAAGGCGAAAGGCTTAAAAAAGTGCAGCCTTTCGCCTAAAAATATTTAATTGCGTCTATCTGCCGCTTTTAATCTTTAGGCTCATCTCCGAAAACCCTTGTCCAAACATAGTCTTGGTCGTTGTTAAATTCTATAATCCAGCCCTGGCCGTTAGCCGGTTGGTAGGGATAGTCATTTCTAAGGCAGTCATAGGTACATCCGCCAATAATGTAGTTTCCGTCTTGCGTGCCCGAGACCGAATATATTGCTTCAACAAAATTATCCCCGTATCCGAACATCTTATCCCAAACTTTATTGCCGTTTTTGTCCAATTTAACAACCCAAGCGTCACGAGTTTCAAAAGTGCTCCCATCATCGGCAAAAGGGGAATATACGCTGGCGCCTACAATATACCCACCGTCTTTTGTTGGAGATATTGCATTTATGCATTCATTCGTTACATTTTGACCGCTCATTACCACTCCGAATGTTTTATCCCAAACCTTCTTGCCGTTATTGTTTAATTTCATAATATAAGCGTGATACACCTTGCTGTACTTTTTACTTATATAACCTCCAAGGATATATCCTCCGTCTTTTGTTTGAGAGATGCTGTTGACAGTAATCATACTATCCAATTGTTTTACCCACATTTTTTTACCGTCTTTATCAAATTTCACTATTTCGTCACAAGACTTGTTCCCATACAAATTATTGCTGTGATACAGTCTTGCTATAAACCCTCCGTCTCTTGTTGCTCTTACAATAGTCACATAAAAATCTTGTTCTTTGCTATGACTGCCTTTAAAAACCTTATCCCAAACTTTTCTACCGTTTTTGTCAAATTTTATCAACCAACCGCTATAGACAGAAAATCCATCTGCCATTAGAGAATAATATCCGCCAACGACAAATCCTCCGTCTTTTGTTTGCGTTATTGTTCTCATCCAATCTTTGGATTCCTGTTCGTAAGGATTGGTTTTCTGTTTTTTTATTAACATTTTTCTCCAAATTTCCTTGCCGTTTTTGTCAAATTTTTCTATATAGCCGTGCACCTTTTTGTTTTCTCTTGTTGTTCCTGTAACTACGAACCCTCCGTCTTCCAAAGGTGTTACATCAAAAAAGACGATATTATTGCCCTTATCCACCCTAATCCAGATTTTATTGCCTTTTTTATCAAATTTACCTATCCAACCGTGAGATATTTGCCAAGGATTTATAGCATAATCTTCTTTCTTGAATTGTTTTGCAGAAAAGTACATACCTCCGACAGCAACAATTTCTCCGTTTTTGAGCTGTTTTACGGCTTCAACGGAGTAGTGAGAACCGCTTTTGCCGTACTGCTCGTAATTACCCACAACGTCTATTGCATAAGAGATTTTGATACTTGCAATGAGATACAGAATTGATAATGAAATTAGCGAAATAAGAAGCTTTTTCATAATACACCCTCCTTTCAATACGACCGATTTCTTAAATACGCTGCAAATTCGATTAATTTTATATAACTTAGCAAAAAATTCAAGGATGCAGCAGTAAAAACCACCTGCAGAAAATCAATGGTGACAGGTTATGTAAAACGATTAATTATAGTTAACATTTTTATGCCGCATCTTTAAGTTTATGCCGTTTGTGATTCGTTTTTTATGTCCTTGCCGATTATTCGAACTATGTCCGAAGGGAAATTGAGCAATAAAAAAAGCCAACCTCAAAAATATTGAGATTGGCTTAATAGCCTGTTTTTAAATGGCTCCCCCGGAGGGACTCGAACCCCCGACCCGGTGGTTAACAGCCACCTGCTCTACCAGCTGAGCTACAGAGGAGCAATAAAAATACAATGTGAGTATATAAATTGTTTTATTTTTGTCAATAGTTTTTTGATAGAAACTTGAGTTTTTGCTATGGTTTTTTAAAGTTGAGATAATAAAATTTCTCTTTGAACCAAAGACCCGTAAAGATAGTAAGAATGGAATTTAATAAGTATTATCTGTTGTTTCATTATGTCATAGATTTTGAATTTTCTATTTTTCTTGTAAATTTTGCTCCCAATTTTCAATCGGTTTTTTAGAAATACTCATACTTTATGTTTTTTCTTAACTAATAAATTTTAATGTATGGAAACTTTTGAGTGCAATATTTCTCTTGACTTTTAAGTATATCCTGTTGTATAAAGGATTATATTGTTTTTGACGGTTATTGACCTTGTCAAAAAGCCTGTCAAAAACCGCTCTTTTACAAAGCAATATGCTCGATTTCTCGTACAAGAGAAAATGTTGTCGTATCAATGGTTTACAAAAACTTGATAATAATATTATCAAGTTTAAGTGCTGTCAGAATAGGCTTTTTATTTTGACTGTTGCACTATTTCCGTTTTTGAAGGGAATTACGACTTGTAAGAGCCCTCTTTTTCAAGAAGGCTCTTACGAGCTCTGTTGCACTATTTCCGTTTTTGAAGGGAATTACGACCTATAAGATAGGTCTTTGTCATAAAAACCTCTCTTTGGAGCGTTGCACTATTTCCGTTTTTGAAGGGAATTACGACTCTCGTTCCATTCATATATACAGTTTGTCCAGGCTCAGAGGTTGCACTATTTCCGTTTTTATCGAGCCGTTAACTCTGTAAGAACAACACGTTCGATTTGCTTCGCCTTGTTTTTATCATTGAAAATTTAATGAAACGGCTTCGGTTGAAGGGAATTA
>JALVUQ010000017.1 GCA_027035575.1 Desulfurellales bacterium
CAAGAATAAAGATAATGTCGGACATAGACATAGCGGAAAAAAGAGTTCCGCAGGACGGGCGTTTTAAGATAAGGAAGGATTTTAAGGATATAGACTTCAGGGTTTCAACGCTGCCTACAAATTATGGAGAAAAGGTTGTTTTGAGGATTCTCGACAGAGAGCAGGCGCTGCTTGATTTGAGCAATATAGGGATGGATGAGTACAGCCTTGGCGTGTATAAAAACATAATAGACAAGCCATACGGCATCATTTTGATAGCCGGACCGACGGGCTCAGGCAAGACAACAACGCTCTATGCTTCCCTGAATAAACTCAACTCGCTTGAGAAAAATATCATAACTGTTGAAGACCCGATTGAGTATAACTTTAAACTGATAAATCAGGTTAATGTTGATGAAACGGCTGGTTTGACATTTGCAAATGCTCTGCGCTCCATTTTAAGGCAGGACCCGGACATTATAATGGTCGGGGAAATCAGAGACAGAGAAACGGCTGAAATATCGATTCAGGCATCACTGACGGGGCATCTTGTCTTATCAACAATTCATACAAACGATGCGGCAAGCAGTATTGTGAGGCTTGTTGAAATGGGTATAGAGCCTTATTTGGTGGCAACATCTCTAATCGGTGTTGTGGGTCAACGATTGGTTAGAAAAATTTGCCCGCACTGCAAGGCGGAATATAAGCCTGATGCCGAAATTGCAGCTATGCTTGGAATCGGAGAAAATGTTCCGATATATAAAGGTGAGGGGTGTGAAAAGTGTAAATACACGGGGTATCAGGGAAGAATAGGAATATATGAGGTTATGGGCGTAGGTAAAAAGATAAGAGGTGTTATAGCAAAAGGGGGCTCGACAGACGACATAAAACAGGCTGCGCTTGAAAACGGTTTCAGACAGATGAGAGAAAGCGGGTTTGAGCTTGTAAAAAAGGGCGTAACAACGCTTGAAGAGGTCTTGAGGGTGACGGTTATTAAGGAGTAAATTCTAATGAAAGTATCTCGGATTCTAAAGAATGACTTTGAACCTAAAATTAAATCGATAGATGAGTTAAAGGATTTTTTGAGGGATTATTTTGAATCCGATGAGGTTGAACTGTTTTTGTTCGGTTCACGGGCAAGAGGAGATTACAACAGATTTTCGGATATTGATTTGGGGATTTACAAGAAGAAGAATGTTGATTTGAAGATAAGCCTATTGAGAGAAATTTTGGAAAACTCCAATCTGCTTTTTAAGGTTGACATAGTTGTTTTAAATAATAATGATAAGTTTAAGGGCATAGTCTCAAAAGAGGGTGTTAGGTGGATTTAGAAGAAAGAAAAACAAGTTTCAAGAAGGTTTTTAAAAGACTAAAAGAGGTGTTTGAAAATACAAAGAAAGAAGATGAAAATTATGAGATTTTTAGAGATTCTGCCATTCAAAGGTTTGAAATTACTACAGAGGCGTTTTGGAAGTGTGTTAAGATTCTCTTAATGAAAAAGGAAGGGGTCATCTGTAATTCGCCAAAGGGTTGTATAAGGGAGTTGTTTTTGAATGGTTATGTTGATGAAAATGATTTGGAGATTTTGTTGAAGATGATTGATGATAGAAATTTGACATCTCATACTTACGATGAAGAGGTTGCAGATGAAATTTTTCAAAGGCTGAAGGTTTATTTAGAGTTGTTGACAAAGCTGGAGGTGTGTTTATGATGTTTAAGCTAAGGCTTTATTAAAAAGTCCGATTATTTAAGGAGGAGAGCAAAAAGTGTTGTTAATTTTGGCTTAGAATTGTTGAAATGAATTGTTGGAAAAAATTTATGGAGGTTTGTTATGAATAAGAAAGGTTTTACGCTGATTGAGCTGGTTATTGTTATCGTGATTTTGGGCATCTTGGCTGCTGTTGCCGTGCCCAAGTTTGCAGGTTTGACAAAAGAAGCTAAGATTTCTGCCGTTAACGGATTTGCCGGAAGTCTGAGGGCAGCTACAAATATTGTTCATGCCAAATGGTTGGCTATGGATAACAACTCAAGCAGCGTTGATTTGGAAGGTACTACAGTATATGTCAATAATAAGACAACTTCAACGGTAACAGTTCCTGGTTATCCTTATCCTGATAAAGCTGCTAATAATGGTGACGGTATAAGTAAAGCTATTCATTTTGATAATAATACTTTTATACCTGATAATGTGAGCACTAAATGTGAAGTGTTTTATTACAAGGGAACTAAAGATAATCATCTCAGAGGCAGTAAAATGTGTTCGGCTACTTCCACCACAGGGGATTGTAAGAGTACGGATTGCGGTGTAGTTTATTTCTACGACGGCAAAGAATACCCCAATATAGTTGTTTGCACAGACGGTTGTAGATAATTGATGTATGAAGTTCGTTTACTTAGGTTATGCCGATAATAATAAAGTAACCGGTATTATAGAGGCGGCGTCTTATGATGAGGCGCTGCTTTTTTTGTATGACAAGGGTATAGAGGCTCAAAAAGTTGTTGAAGCTTCGGCTCTTGATGAGATAAAAGAGAAGATAGACTATCTAAACAAGCGTTTTGCAAGGGTAAAACTCAGTGAGCTCATTGTTTTTACACGCCAATTTGCAACGCTTTTTAGTGCCGGTGTGCCAATCGGTGTTATTTTGGAGAGGCTCAGCGAACAGACCGTCAGTGTCAAATTGAAGGATGTTGTTGGCGTCATAAAAAACGACGTAAACGGCGGAATGTCTTTGAGTGAGGCTTTTTCAAAACATAAAAAAGTGTTTTCGCCTTTATATATCAATATGCTTAGAGTCGGTGAGGAGAGCGGAACTTTGGATATAGTGCTCGACAGGCTTGCTTCGATACTTGAAACGGAACTCGATACAAGAAATAAGATAAAAACGGCCACTCGCTACCCTAAAATGGTTATCAGCGCTATTGTTGTGGCTTTTACTATAATCATAACATTTGTCATACCGAGATTCGTTTCTCTTTTTAGTCATTTCGGAGCGCAGTTACCGCTTCCCACAAGAATTCTTATCGGCATTAACTATGTTTTTCACCACTACTGGTGGATGGTTTTGATTGCGGTTATAGCTTTGATATTTGCTTTTAGAGAGTATAAAAAAACAGAAAAAGGCAGATACAATATAGACAAATATATGCTTAAAATCCCTGTTATCGGAACACTTGTTCATAAAATCTATGTATCGAGAATGATTAGGATTTTGGGTTTGTTATACAAAAGCGGTATAGCGATTATAGATGCACTGAAAATTGTCTCCAACGTAACCGGCAACGTGATAGCTAAGCAGGCAGTTGAGGATATAGGCAGAGATGTTGAAGGCGGTGCGACAATCTCGGTACCGTTTCTAAAATCCGCTTTTTTCCCAAACGTTGTCAGCGATATGGTGGCGGTCGGAGAAGAAACCGGAAGGCTTGATGAGATGCTGTTTAAGGCGGCTGACTATTATGACGAAGAGATAGACTATGCCATCAAGAACCTCTCCTCATCCATCGAGCCGATTTTGCTTGTATTTATTGCCGGTATGGTTCTGCTGCTTGCTCTGGGTGTATTCCTGCCGATGTGGAACTTGATACACGTGGTTCATTGATGGACAAAGAAGCTTTTTCACCCATAGAAGAGATAATAGTTTTGGTTATGATTGCCGTTTTTATAGGCGTTTTGTACCACAAATACAGCGTTATGGAGTTGAAAGCCAAAACGGAAGTGACAAAGGTTGATTTGTATAATCTGAATCTTGCCGTAGAGCTCTTTAAAGTCAAAAATGGAAATTATCCCGGTGATTTAACTCAGCTGTATAAAAGCGGTTTGCTTGAAAATACGCTTCAAAAAAGCAAATTTGCAGACAACAAAATCATAGACCCTTTTGGAAATGCTTATGTTTATGACAATAAAACCGGAAGGGTGTTTTTGAGTAAAAAAACAAAGGAATTGCTGAATGCAAAACGATAAAGCCTTTACCCTCATAGAGCTTATAATAGTTATTGTTTTGATAGCCATTGTGAGTGTGGTTATCGGTCCGAAAATATTTGAAAGCGGATATAAAGGGCAGGGCGATGCGGTTAAGTTTATAACTGACGTGCGTTATATTCAGCACAGCTCTATGCTGCATGGCGGTGGATACGGCTTAAAAATAGACCCGGCGACAAGAAGTTACTATTTTTTTTACTCAGACAGCTCCAATCCGGTTAAGGTTCCCGGAGAGTCATCAAGTACAATATATGTAAGCCAAAACATATCTTCTATTAACGATAAAGGTGCTGCTGTCAATACGATATATTTTGATTATCTCGGGCGTACAGATATAGACAACAATTCTTTAAATAACAATGAAATGAATTTTTCAGACGAAAACCCCTATAAGGAGGTTATCGTTGTTACGATAGACGGCATAAAGATAGACATAACTCCGTATTCAGGCGGTGTTTATGAACAATAGAGGCTTTAGCTTGATTGAAATAATAATTTTTATAGTGGTGTTTTCTGTTGGCGTTGTTGGCGTGATGGTTGTTTTTTATAATACGCTCTCAAAAACAAGCAACCCCACAATAAGACTAAAAGGGGTTGAGGTTGCATCAGCCGTTATGAACGAGGTTTTAAGTAGAAAATTTGACAACGATACGCCAAACGGAGGAGGAACAATACCGCTTTCGCTTGTGAACATTGGCAAAGAGGCAAGCGATGGAAACAATACGATTGGTTTTGATGATGTTGATGATTATAACAATCTATCCTGCACAACGGGCTCAAACGGATGTTTTGACAATATTACACCCGTATATAGGGTTGAAATAAAGGTTCAGTATGCAAAAGTGGACTCAAATAAGGTTGAGACGGCTTCGACGCCTCAAGATTATAAATTGATAACAGTCACCGTGTCGGGTCATATTCCAAACGAGAAATACGTTCTAAAAAGTTTAAAGGGAAACTTTTAATATGATTTTGAATTTTGAATGTTGAATTAAAAAATGGGTGTAGGTATGGGATTTAATTGGAT
>JALVUQ010000018.1 GCA_027035575.1 Desulfurellales bacterium
TAACCGCCGCTTGTAAAAAAATAGCAGCCGATATAAAAAAAGATAAACTTAATGTAAGTGAAATCTCCGAAGATTTGATAAACAAATATCTCTTCACATACGATATGCCGGATGTTGACCTGTTAATAAGAACCGGCGGTGAGAAAAGAATAAGCAATTTTCTTCTTTGGCAGTCATCTTACGCTGAGCTGATATTTTTCGATAAATACTGGCCTGAATTTACAAAAGAGGATTTAAAGGAAGCCATAGAAGAGTTTAAACACAGAAAAAGGCGATTCGGCGGTTTATGATTAAACGTATTGTCTCAGCCGCTATACTTATTCCAATAGTAGTATGGCTTGTCCTTTTTGCAAACGGTATCTATTTTGGCGCTGCACTTCTTTTTATAGGTTTGGCAGCGTTGTTCGAGTGGCTGAATATGGACTCAAAAGGCATAGATACGACAAAAGCGGTATATCTGTCGATAGGTGCTTTTTTTCTCTTTGTTTTTATATTTTACGGACATTACGCGATATACGCCTTACTGCTTACCTTTATAATTCACTTGATTATAAGCTTTTCATCGGTGAAAAAAGATGACGTTTTGGAAAAATACTTTATGTTTTCCGGCATCCTGTATGTTTCACTCTATTCGTTTTTGTATTTCATAATGCAGGAAAAAGACGGAAGAGGCATATTGATGGTTCTTTTTGTATCCGTTTGGGCGGGCGACACCTTCGCTTTTTTCTGCGGCAAACGGTTTGGAAAACATAAGTTGGCAAAAGTCATAAGTCCGAAAAAGACCGTAGAGGGCGGTGTTTGCGGTGTCGTTCTCGGCTCACTCTTCGGTATGCTTTTTTCATACCTTTTTCATCTGCAGCCGACGGAAATGTTAATTATCGCCTTTGTTGCAAATATAACAGGCATATTGGGCGATTTAGCCGAATCCGTCATTAAAAGAGCATTTAACAAAAAAGATTCTTCCAATATCATACCCGGTCACGGAGGGATTCTTGACAGGCTGGACTCTGTTGCATTTGCCGGCTTCTTCGTATATATAATAACACTATGGAAAATATTGTAGTTTTAGGCTCAACCGGCTCTATCGGCAAAAACACCCTTGATATTATATCACGCACGGATAAGTACAACCTTCTCGGCATAAGCTTTAACAAGAATATTAAAGAAGCAAAAAAACAGATAGAAAAATTTCACCCATCTTTTGTCTGTGCCGGTGAAAATACAGACATATCAACCCTTCAAAAAGAATATAAAGATATAACATTTTTTAAGGGCAAAGACGCTCTTGGAAAATTGTCTTCTTTGCAGGAAGCCGACATATTCGTTAATGCTCTTGTCGGCACGGCGGGATTGATACCGACCTACTTCATATTGAAAAACGGTAAAAAACTGGCTTTGGCAAACAAAGAGAGTCTTGTTATAGCAGGAAAAATTTTTCGCAATATGGCAGATAGTCAAAACTTGGAAATTGTTCCGATAGATTCGGAGCATTCGGCTATATATCAATGCCTTGAGGGAAGAGACAGAAAGTTGGTGAACAGCATAATTTTAACGGCTTCGGGAGGTCCGTTTTTTAATAAACGGGATTTTAAAAACATAACCATTAAAGATGCCCTCAACCACCCCACCTGGTCTATGGGTAAAAAGGTCACCATAGATTCAGCCACAATGATGAATAAGGGGTTTGAGATTATAGAGGCAAGGTGGCTGTTTGATATTGATTACAATAAAATTAAGATTGTGATACACAAAGAGAGCATAGTTCATTCGGCTGTAGAGTTCATTGACGGCTCTATTATAGCTCAGATGGGTGCTCACGATATGAGAATCCCCATAGCCTATGCACTTACAAAACCGGACAGAATCAATCTCGAATTTAAAACCGACTTAACCTCTTTGGGAAGCCTGCATTTTGAAAAACCCGATTATCAAAAATTTCCTACGATAAATCTTGCATATGAGTCTTTAAAGAAAGAGGAAAAAAACTTGGGGCTTGTGCTGAATGCGGCAGACGAGATTGCTGTTGACTACTTTTTGAAGGGTAAAATAGGATTTTCGGATATTTTTAAAATCATAGAAAAGGCTTTTTATAAGTTTGAAAATAATTTAAACGGTGATATATTTTACATAGAAAAAGAGACTCAATTGATAAAAAAGGAGATTGAGTCCTTGATAGAAAAAGATTTTATCGGAGGATAATATGGGTTTAATTTACGGCATATTGGGGCTTGTTGCTATGATAATCATTCACGAATTCGGGCACTTCATAGCAGCAAGAGCCGTCGGTGTCGAGGTTACACGTTTTTCAATAGGGTTCGGTCCCGTTTTACTTAAATACAAACCGAAAGTAACCGAATATGCGCTCTCTTTGATTCCCCTTGGAGGATACGTCAAAATGAAGGGTGAGGAGATTGACGAAAGAAACGAAGCCGACACAGAAGGGGCTTTTTTTGCACAACCGGTCTGGAAAAGAATGGTGATTGTGTTTGCAGGTCCTTTTTTTAATATATTTTCCGCAATTATCTTCTTTGCCGTGGCATACTCCATAGGCGTGCCGACGCTTGCTCCGACAATCGGCAAAATTCAACCAAACTCCCCAGCCTATATTGCCGGAATAAAGCCTAACGACACGATTATTGCCATAAACTCCAAACGCATTAAAACGTGGTCTGAAATGTCAAAAACAATCAAACTATACCCTGACAAGGAGATAACGCTAACCGTAAAACGCGGAGAAAAAATACTTAAACTAAAAGCAAAACCCAAAGCCGAAGAGATAAAGGATTTGCTGGGCTACAAAGAGCGCGTGGGTCTTTTGGGGATTATACCAAGCGGAGCAACTTTAAAGATTCGGTACAATCCCATTAAAGGCGTTGTAATGGGGGTTAAAAAAACTATTTTTATCACAAAAATCACGCTGCTTGGAATTGTGAGATTATTAGAAAGAGCCATTCCCTCAAGCAGTATAGGCGGACCGATTATGATAGTGGATGTGGCTTCAAAAGCAGCTCAAAGCGGATTGGCGGCATTTTTGATGTTTGCCGCAATTATCAGCATCAATCTCGGCATATTAAACCTTCTTCCGATTCCCATACTCGACGGCGGACATCTAATGTTCTTCACTATTGAAGCAATAAGAAAAAAACCGGTGAGCGAAAAAGTGCAGGAGAACTTCCAAAAAATAGGCATTGCGCTTTTGCTCGCCCTGATGCTGTTTGCATTTATGAATGACTTCAAAAGATACGGCGTTACGAAATATATTAAAAATCACGTGGAACACATAGAAGGAAAATGAGCTGGATTAGAAGAAAAAAGACCAAACAGATAAGTGTCGGCTCGGTTAAAATCGGAGGCGGTGCTCCTGTTGTTGTGCAGTCGATGACAAATACGGACACAAGGGACGTTGAAGCAACCTTGAAACAGATAGACAGGCTACACAAAAAAGGGTGTGAAATAGTGCGGTGTGCGGTGGTTGATAAAAACGCCGCTTATGCGCTCAAAAAAATAAAGGAAAAAAGTCCGATACCGGTTATAGCCGATATTCATTTCGACTACAAACTTGCGATTGCATCCATAGAATCGGGAGCTGATTGTGTTAGAATAAACCCTGGGAATATAGGTTCTTTTGATAAAACTAAAGAAATCATAAAAGCGGCAACGGAATACGGCATACCTATAAGAGTCGGCGTAAACAGCGGCTCTTTGGAAAAAAACCTAATAGACAAGTACAACGGTCCGAGCGAAGAGGCTTTGGTAGAAAGCGCTTACAACTGGATAAAACGCATTGAAGATTTCGGATTTTATAATATGAAAATATCGATTAAATCATCGGATTCCAAGACTACCGTGCTTTGCTATGAAAAGATATCCAAACTAACCGACTACCCTCTCCATATAGGCGTCACGGAAGCGGGCTCGTCTATGGAGGGAATAGTAAAATCGGTGAGTACCACAGCAATTTTACTAAGAAAAGGAATAGGCGATACAATCAGAATATCGTTAAGCGAGCCACCCGAAAACGAGGTGGATGTGTGCTATGAGCTGTTAAACTCTCTGCACTTGAGGAAAAAACATTCAATAGATTTTGTTTCTTGCCCTACTTGTGGTAGAATAGAGATTGATTTGATAGATTTGGTTAATGAAGTTAAAAAACGACTCTCCTATGTGGATAAACCCATAAAGGTTGCTATTATGGGATGCGTTGTTAATGCTTTGGGCGAATCGAAAGAGGCGGATTTGGCAATAGCCGGAGGAAGACATTTCGGGCTTATAATTAAAAAAGGTAAAATTGTGAGAAAAGTTCAAGAAGACAGACTTATAGACGAATTTACGGAAGTGGTCAATGAGTTTTTACAAGAAAAAAGTTAACTTTTTAACTGTTATAGCATTTGTTATAACTATTGCGTTTTTCAGTATGTTTTTGGCCGGAATTTTTACAAAAGCAAAAAGTAGGGAGGTCGAAGCAAATCAGGTTTATATAGACTATAACTACACGGCATCATTGCTCAATTTATACGAAAGAAATACGAATGCAGCCTTAAAGTACTATAAAAACATTTTGCCGTATCTTAAAAACAGCTACATCTATAACGAATACGCAAATATACTTCTGTATGCCAAAAAATTCGACGAAGCCCAAGAATTTCTGCAAAAAGCCATAAAAATTTTTCCAAACGACAAACGGCTCTATGAAAAGCTGCTTGATGTGTATATTATCAAAAAGGAAGATAAAAAAGCCATAGATTTACTGAAAAACGGGAGCTCACTATTCAAAAACAAAGCTGCCATATACAAAAGATTGGCTATTTTGCATATGAGGAATGCAAACTATCGGAAGGCTAT
>JALVUQ010000019.1 GCA_027035575.1 Desulfurellales bacterium
CAAGAATTACGAGAATTTATGAAGAACTGTAAAACAGGAAGGGTGAGATTTTTTTAAAAACCTCATCGGATTTTAGGGATGTGTAGCAGAGGAGATTGAGTGTGCAGGATTCGGGGGAGTTGCAGGGAAGATAATTGTTTTGCTAAATTTCCTTATACAGTGAACCATACAGCATATCACCGAGAGCCGATTTTCTTTTGGTTTTATTTTCCAAACCCTTTGTGATGACATCTATGCTGCCAACTATATAGACCTTTTTTCTTGCCCTGGTTACAGCCGTATAAATCAACTCCCTTGTTAATACCCTTGCAGCCTGATTTCCTACTATAAAATAGACGGTGTCAAATTCGGAACCCTGACTTTTATGTACACTCATAGCAAAAGCCAATTCGTTTTGGGGTAGAAACTCAGGCTCAATGATTATATCTTCTTCACTTTTATTAAATTTTACAACAATTTTACCCGACCTCTCCAGGCATACACCCATATCTCCGTTAAACAAGCCGTTTTGATAGTCGTTGGCGCTTATTATTATTTGTTTGCCCGGATACCATATGTTTGTCGTTAAAAAATGTCTGCGCAGATGTCTGTCTATAAGCTCGTTTAAGCTCATACTGCCGTATTTTGAGATTCTAAGCGGTGTTAAGACCTTAATCTTTTCAAATGAATTTTCGACACTGTTTTTGATGGCAGCAGCATACTCTTTCCTTATTGACTCGATAATGCTCTCATTAAGCGTTTCTTTGAATACCAAATCTTCGCCCTCACCGCTTTTTATTATGTTCAAGGAGCTTTTTACATCCCCTCTTCTGATTGCATCGGAGAGGGCTTTTATTTTGCTTTGTTCGGAAAATCTGAAGTTCTTTATCAGCTCAACGGAGCAGTCAATAATATTGCTGCCGATATTCTCTTTTACTTGCAGTTGTTTGTTTGCATTTATGCCCGCACGATTGACAAAATCTTTGGAAAAAACATTAAGTGTCTTTAATTTCAATACATCTTTAAAGGAACATATCTCGCCCAAAAAAGCTCCGGCTTCAACGGAGGAGAGTTGGTCTTTGTCTCCTATTAAAATGAGCGTGCCATCTTCTTTTAGTGCGCTGAGAAGTCTGTAGGCTAACTCTATGTTGACCATCGAAGCTTCATCTACAATAACAACGTCAAAGGGGAGTTTATTGTCTTGGTTGTAGTGAAAGCGGGTTAAGTCTGCATTTGCCTTTAAAAACCTGTGGAGCGTCATAGGCGGGTTTACATCAACCCCCTTTAAAGATTCAATCATACGTGATACCGCTTTTCCCGTAGGGGCGCACAGACCGATATTTTTATTTTTTCCAAGATGTTCTATTATTTTTTTTATGGTTGTGGTTTTGCCCGTTCCCGGACCTCCTGATATTATAAGCAGTCTGCTCGATGCAGACATAGCTACGGCAAGTTTTTGCCAAAAATCACACTGCTTGCACTCTATATCATTCATATTCACCCTGCTTTTGTGCTTGGACAGGGAGCTTAAAATTTGAGCAACGTTATATTCGTAATCAAAAACCCTCTTAAAAAAGAGCTTATTATCCCGGAGCGTGAGCAGTCCGCTTATATTGTTTGCAGCACTGTTTTTAAATTCATTAAGTATCCTATCGAGACTTGGAAGCGTATATCCGATTTTTTGTGTGCCCTCCAGTATATCTGACAAATCTTTAGACGCAACGCTCTCAAGCTCTATACAGCTATCCCCTTTCTGTAAATTAAAGTTTACAATCAAAGCCAATATACCCAAAATGTCCGATGCGGTTAAATCCCTGATGTTTTTATAAATCTCAAAATCCATAAAGGTTATAATGTTTTCTTTTAACAGTCTATTCAATACATCTTGCAAGTTCATTCAGTTCATCCTCTCTAAATTTGTATCTGAAAATTCCGT
Organism: Desulfurellales bacterium; assembly: GCA_027035575.1. GTDB lineage: Bacteria > Campylobacterota_A > Desulfurellia > Desulfurellales > Hippeaceae > S144-51. The sequence continues at coordinate 1,916 of JALVUQ010000019.1, forward strand.
TTCCGTTTTCAGGTTCAAAGCCCCTTACAAACAGATAGAGTATATCGCCCGGTTTGAAGTCGGAGTTTAAGCTTTTGATGTATTTGTAAACGGCAAGCTGGTATATGCCAAACTGCAAAAAATAGTCATTGGCAGCAATCTCTCTGTATAGATTTTCTTGTAAGTAGTCTTTAAAAGATGTTCCGAGGTAGTTGGTTTTCCAGTCAACTATATAAATTTTGCTGTCAAACTCAAATACAAGGTCTATGAATCCTATAAGATAGTGCTTTATGTTTGCTGATTTTATCCTCTTTAATCTTTCTGAGAATTCACTGTCACCTCTTTCTTTAAAAATATCGCTCAAGGTATTGAAAAAGGCGTTTGGATTTTTTATAGAAATAAAGAATTTCATTTCGCTTATTCTCTTATTGTTAGCAAGCCTGTTTAAGGCAAACTCCTTTGAGTTTAATATAAAAGGTTTGTGCAGTAGGTTTTTTATCATATTAAAAGTAAAATCAATTGCTTCTTGAGAGTAATCTGACATTGACTTTTGAATCGTGTTCAGCAGTGCATCGTCCTCTATTGAAAAATCAATCTCTTCAAGAATCTTATGTATTATACTGCCGGTTTGAGCCCCGGGCGGCAGTATAGGCATATTTGCAGTAAATTCTTCGGAAAAAGGTTCTTCAATCAACTCTTCCTCATACAAGACATCCCTGTTTTTGGCAAGTGACGAGTAGCTTGTCAAAAGATGTACGCTTTTTATTTCTCCTCTAAACGGTTTAAACTCAAGTTCCTTTTTTTGTTCTTCCGTGTTCTTTAAAGGAATTCGGTCATCGTCCTCGCTTATCGTTTTTACTGCTGCAATATCCGAAAAATTACCGTTTAGAACATTTATTATGTCATTTAAGGAGCTTTTGTCCCCATAGAGCAGTTTGTTTAAGGTTGATTTACCTCTTCTTTTGTAGTCGAAAATGTAGCACTTTGACATAGCTCTGGTTAAAGCAACGTAGAACAGGCGTGAAATCTCAGACTCATCCTCTTTGTTGCTGTCCCGGTTAAGCGTTACGGTGTATCTCTTATTTTTATCGTCAAACTTAAACACCAAAGGCACTCTATTGTTTTTATAAGAAACACCGGCAAAATAAAGTAAAAATACAACGGGAAATTCCAGCCCTTTGCTTTTGTGAATGGTGCTTATTTTAACGGCGTTTTCATCAGATTCGAGCCTTAGCTCCTCCTCTTCTGCGGAGCCGGATTTATTTGTTATTTTAAGCTGAAGATATCTTATCAATTGTTCGATTGTAAGCTTTTCTTTCTTTTGCTTATCCTGCAAAAGCTCAAGAATATGTAGGTAGTTCGTATAAATTCTTTCTCCGTTCGGTTTTTTTAAGATATAAACTTTGGTGTTTTCTGCGTTGAAGATATGTAAAAAACAAGCCATTATGCCTTTTTTGTTCAAATACTCTTTATAGTGCAAAAAATGTTGTTTATATTCGGCTATCGGCTCTTCTTTTATAACGTCTTCGGTTGTTTTATGGAATATATCAGAAAGCAGAGCAGTTTTTACATAAGATACGTTTGTGAAGTTGTTTACTGCTTTTAGCGTGCCGAGCACCTCCCGTGCCTGATTTGTGTCATATACCGATTTTGTTGTTGCGAGCGTGCATTTTATACCGTTTCTTGACAGGTAGTCCCTGATATTTTCCGCATCTGAATTTTTTCTGACCAAGATGCAAATATCTTGAGGTTTTAACTTCCTTGTTTTTCCCGTATTCTCCTCTATGAACGCACTGTTTAAAAGATTTTTCAGTTCATTTGTTAAAGCCGGAAGAACATCCTCTTTTTTTGTGACATCCTTGAGAATATAGAAGTTTAAATCTTTTGAATTGTCTTTCGTTATAACCCTTACTTTGGGAAACTCCACGGGTTCGACCTCGCCGTATTTAATTCTTTTATCTTCAAAAAAGCCCTCTTGAGCGAATATCTTATTGAATGCACTTATCAAACCGTTTGTTGAACGATAGCAAACGTTGAGGTTAAACCTGTTTCTTATGTTTTCGGTTGCATAAAAATAGGCGCTTAAATCCGCACTTCTAAAGCCGTATATAGATTGTTTCGCATCTCCTATATAAAATGACACCTTATCCTTAAACAGGCGCTCGAAAATATAAACCTGCAAAAAATCGGTATCTTGAAACTCATCAATAAGCAGGGCTTTAAAAGGGCAGCTCTTCAATCTTTCACTTGATACGGCATCAAAAACAAGTTTTATCAAATCCGAAAACGTTAATTCGTTTCTCTCTGTTTTAAGCATATCGACATATCTTTTTGCACCCTCAAGCAGCTCCAATACGTTTGATGTGATATAGGAAAGAAGGCTGCTGCGGAATATTCCATAGGCGCGAGCGATGTTGTTCTGTTTGCTCTTTTTAACAATTTCTTTTAAGATATTGGGCGGCGGATAGCCGTTATTGTAAGGAGCGTTTAAAAAGAACTTTTTCAAATCTTCGTTTTTTTTAATTTCTTCTATTAAATTATCATACTGCTCTTTTATACTTTTCAAATCCACACTGTTATATTCAAATGCGAGTTTGTCGGCAGATAAGTATTTAGTTATAATATCCTTGATTGCAAAAGTTTTTAAGAAATCGTCGCAAAAAAAATTTGCCACCATCTTATCCTGTCCGTAGAGCCATTTTCTCAAAATATAGAAAACCATCTCTTCGATGAACTCATCCTCTTTTGATGAGAAATTCATATCAATGGAAACACCTGATTCCACCGGATTTTCAGAAAGCAGGCGTTTGCAGAATTTGTGAATCGTATATATGGGCGCATCGTCGAAAAGCATTAGAGATTCTCTTAATAAAAACAAAGACCTATTTTTTCTTTCCGGTTTTAAGGCGCTTAAATAATCCTTGAGCGTGCTGTCTATCAGTGTGTTGCTTTTTTTATTCAACAGAAAGTCGTAAGAGTTTTTTATAACCGCTCTTACCCTTTTTTTCAGCTCCTCGGTTGCATCAACCGTGAATGTGACGGTTAAAATATCCGGCGGCAGCAACCCTTTTTCAAGTATAAGCCTTAAGTATATGGCTGCAATAGAGTATGTTTTGCCCGTGCCTGCCGAAGCCTCTATCAGGTTTTTTCCTTCAAAATCAAACCGTTCTTTGAAAGGATTAAATCCCATTGGTAATACCAGCGTAAAATTCTTTTAGTTTAATGTTAATCTCTTTGATAAAATCCCGATACTCGTTCGTAAACTCGAAATTTTCAAGGATATACTCATTATACAAATCATCGTCTTTGGGCATAAAATTGTTTATTAGTTTTTTTACGGCATCTTCAAGCGGTACTGTTTCGTCAAATTTTTTCGGGTCGAATAGAACAATCGGTTTGTTGACGCCCTCCTGATATAAACTTGCTATGAACTGCAAAAAATTTTTACTATCTCTAACTTTTCTTAGGTGCAAGCACTCTTTTGTATTAACAAAATAGGCTTCTTTGATTTCATTTAAGCTAAATTGCAGTATAGCCGAGTATATAACGGGTTTTAAGATATGAGCAAAGTGTATCTCTTTTTTGCTTTTGTGCGTATATTCTACCGAAATTATGTTGTTTTTGTATGTGAAAGAGATGTTTCCTTCTATGGTTAGACTGTCGATGTTCATACGGACTTGCCGCTTATCCAAATCCTCAATGCTTAATTGTTCGTCTATTGTTTTAAGGTTATTTTCTATGTTGTGCAGCTCGTTTAAAATATCGTCTTTTGCAAGTTCTCCCAAACTGCCGTGAGGCAGAGCGCCCGAATATTCGATTGTCTTATTTACTCCTTTCTCCTTGAATGCCTTTTTTATCAAAGAGTATCTGTCTAAGCCATCAAGCACCGTATTTTCGGTTTCTTTCGGTGTATCGTCCTTTAAGTTAAAATTTATTCCGTTTTTTTTGAAGAAGAATTGAACGGGATGCCTTAAAAACACAATAAGCTCATCGGGAGTTGCAATATCAGAACCGTTTGTTTCTTCAATCTGTTTTTCAATAGACATCGGGTCGGATTTTTGAAGATTTTCGCTGTAGCTTTTTTCCAATAAAATCTTTGCCAACTCGTAATCTTCTTTGGAGTAGCTGCAAATAGGGCTGTTTTTATCAAAATATTTGGAGCTGAAGGAGTGGAGTGGGTGCTTCAATGTTTCAATATTTAAAAATTCAATAAGCTCTGAAACCGCTATGCTCGGATTGAGCGGATTGTTTCTTTTTATATCCTTGCCGATATAGCTTATGTACAGATATTTTTCCGCAGACAAGAGAGTCTCCAAAAAGAGCAGCCTATCATTCAATCTGCTTGAGCGGTCACCTTTTTTTGGATTTTGTTCAATCTCGTTAAAGGAGACTTTGGGCGTATTTCTCGGAAATTCTTCGGAGTTCATACCCATAAGACAAACAGCCTTAAAAGGTATGCTCCTAAGCGGCACAAGCTCGCAGAACGTCACTCCGCCTCTCAAAAAGTTAAACTCCTTTTTGCTTTTGTTTACGGAGGATTTCAAAATTTCATAAAACGTCAGAAACGGGATTTCCTCGCAACTTTGTTCGTATTTTTGCATCTGGTTGTTAAGGGTGACAAAAGGGACGGACTGTTGGTACTGCAGGTCTATAAATGTATCGATTATGTCTTTCATAGTTTCAATATGTTTTGATATGGCTGCTTTTTGCTTTATGGCATCGGAAAGACCCGTTATTTTATCAACTATGTATAAAACCTTACCCAGTAGGTTGGAGTTGCCTATCGATAAATCATCATACGCCAGAACATCGTTGATTACCTCTTTTTTAGCGCTTAAATATCCGTACAGCAAACGCTCAAACGCATATTCAACGCTGTTAAAAACATTCATATCCTTGAAGCTGTTTTTTATATACTCTTTTGTTAATCCCCATCTTAAATTACTCTCTTTCAGCCATCTTTTTATAAGCTCCGTATCGCTGTTTGATAACTGAAATTTTTTTCTGACGGCTTCAAGTTCAATAAGTTCTAAGAGTTGATTTACGTTAAACCTTTCACTTAAATTCTCAACTATATAAAACAGCGCTTTCAACCCGTCGTCTTCATCGGGCATTTTGTTATCCGAAATCGTATATTTTATGTTTTTATTCTTAAAAATACCGTCTATAAACGATGAATATTCATCAATCTTCGGGCACATAACAACGATATCTTCCAAAGATATATCTTTATTGTCATCGAGTATGCTTAAAATATAGTTATAAACCCCTTCGACCTCCCTCAATTTTGTTTGATAAGAGTGTATTTGAATGGTTGAGTCCCCGCATTGAAAAGCATTTTCGTCGTTGTTGAGTATCTTGTTTTTAAGCCTGTTTAAGCAGGTTGTTTCGTTATATTCCGTATAGTCTTCAATCTCGATAGGCTGGGGCAGCCCTTCCGTTTCATAAAGCAAAGACAAAAAATCGCCGGTTAATTTTGCGTTGTTTATCAAAATAGGATTTGAGTTTGTAAAGTATAATTTCTCTTGATTGTTCTCTGCTTTTTTCAATGCCTTTAGTTTGGAAAACTCGGTTGGCTCATCAAACCAGAACTCTCTGCTTGGATTTAAAACATACAGATTAACCCTAACATAATCGGATAGCTTTCTAAAAAAATAGGTATAAACAGGAGGTAAAAGCGATATGGCAAATAGTTCGACGGTTTTGTCAGTGTCTAAATCAATAACCTCTTTTTGGTTTATAAATTTTTCTATGGCTTGAGAAACAGTTGTGTGTTTGTTGTTTAAGATATTTACAAACAAACTCCTCTGCCATTGCAGGGCTATTCTGTCGGCATTTTTTAAGAATTCAGGTCTGTATGTTAAATACTGGTCGAACAAATCGGCAAGGTAGGATACAAATTGACCGAGTCTTCTGCCGTTTTTATCGTTGGTATATTCGTTTAACTCGTTATATTCTTTGTTGTTTAAAGATTTTAGTATGTTGGTTATTATATTGGGTTTGTCGTAGAAATCCATATCGTCTTCTTGTACAAGCCCGATATTTTTCAGCGTTTGAACTATAAATCCTTTGGGGAAAACAAAATCAACGTTGGCACAGACGCCAAAATTATCGGATATTTTGTATGAAAGCCATTTCGCTATGCCTGTTGTCTGAATAATTACGGTCTTTTTGTCAAAAAACGAGCTTTGAAGATAGGAGGCTTTAAAATTATCCAGAAAATAACCGCTTAGCTTATCGAGACTGTTTGAAAGATAGAGATACAGACCTTTTTCCACACCCATAAACAGAAACTACCACATAGAAATGTTAAAATCAAACCTTAAAAAGACGAAGTGTTTATTCGGGTTGTTTGTTAAACAGAATGCTTAATTTGCAACGGATATAAAATAGCATCCGATTGAAAAATAAGATAGGAGTAACCCTGTTTTTTGGACAAGACGGGCTTTAAATATCGAGCGATTGAATTTTAATGTGAAAAAAGATATGATGTGTTGAAAAATGCGAGATTCAGGGAGTAGCTATGGGATTTAAGTGTGGTATAGTCGGATTGCCAAACGTCGGCAAATCTACGACGTTTAACGCTTTAAGCAGGTCTAATGCCGAAAGTTCTAACTTTCCTTTTTGTACCATAGAACCGAATATCGGTATGGCTTATGTAAACGATAAACGCCTATACGAATTAGCCGAGCTTGTGCATCCGAAAAAAATAACGCCTGCGGTTGTTGAATTTGTTGATATAGCCGGGCTTGTCAAAGGCGCAAGCACCGGAGCCGGTCTTGGGAATAAGTTTCTTTCACATATAAGAGACGTGCAGGTTATTGTTCATATTGTCCGCTGCTTTGAGGATGAAGACATCGTCCATCAAGAAGGAGATATTGACCCCAAAAGGGATATTGAGACGATAGACACGGAGCTTATGCTTGCGGATTTGCAGACTGTGGAAAATAGGATGACAAAGTCTTTGAAATTGGCAAAATCGGGCGATAAAACGGCAAAGCAGGAGATAGAAATACTTGAAAAATTCAAGGAAAACTTAGAAAAGGGCACTGCTTTGAGGCGCTTGGACTTCACAAAAGAAGCCGAAAAAAGCCTTATAAAAGAACTTAGGCTTTTGTCTGCCAAACCCGTTATATATGTTGCAAATGTTTCTGAGGAGAGTATAAACGGTAACGAGTATTCGAAGATTGTGGATGAAATAGCAAAAAAAGAGGGTCTTGAAAGCATTGTGCTTTCAAGCAAAATAGAAGAAGAGATATCAAAACTTGAAACAAAAGAGGAAAAAAAAGAGTTTATGGATATGCTTGGGCTTGAAGAGTCCGGTTTGGATAGACTTGTGAAAAAGGGATACGATATGCTCGGATTGATTACATTTTTTACAGCCGGAGAAAAGGAGGTAAGAGGTTGGACAATCACAAAAGGAACAACCGCCAAGGAAGCGGCAGGTGTTATACACAGCGACATAGAGCGTGGATTTATCAGGGCGGAAATAACATCGTATGAAGATTACATTGCTTGCAGGGGAGAAAAAGGCGCCAAAGAAAAAGGGCTTGTAAGGCTTGAGGGAAAAGACTACGTAATGAAAGACGGAGATGTGGTCTATTTTAGGTTTAACGTATGAGAGTAGTGCGGGATTTTAATAGATACTGCGATATTAAAAATCCTGTTGTAGCTTTGGGAAACTTTGACGGGATACACATAGGACACCAGGCTTTAATCAAAAAAACGGTTGATACGGCAAAAAAAATTGACGGAACAGCGGTTCTTTTTACCTTTTATCCGCATCCTATTAAGGTTGTGGAAAAACGCAAAGAGCCTTTTATTATCCAAACATTTAAAGAAAAAGTGAAAATAGCTCAAAGCCTTGGAATAGAGACGGTTGTCTGCGCACGTTTTACAAAGAGTTTTGCCAATATGCACCCGGAGGATTTTATTAAAGATATCCTTATAAACAAACTTGGGGTTAAATCCGTGTGTGTGGGGCACGATTATACGTTTGGCAAAGGCGGCAGAGGCGGTATTAAAACCTTGAGGGAGTATGCAAACAGGTACGGTTTTGAACTTTCTGTCATACCGCCCGTTAAAATAGACGGGGTTATTGTAAGCTCAAGCAAGATAAGGGAATTTTTAAGAGATGGTAATATAGAGTATGCGAATAAATTCTTGGGCAGACCCTATAAAATCTCAGGGGTGGTAAAAAAAGGAGACGGCAGAGGTGCAAGTTTGGGCTTTCCCACGGCAAACATCTACCCGAAAAATGAGATAATACTTAAAAACGGTGTTTATGCGGCGTATGTTTACGTTGATTCCAAAAAATACAAAGCTGCCGTTAATGTGGGCAATAACCCGACCTTTAAAGGTGTGGACAAGCACATAGAGGTCTTTATAATGGAGTTTAACGAAAATATCTATGCTAAAAAGATAGAAATAGAGTTTGTGGATTTTATAAGAGAGGAGAAACGCTTTAGAAAAGTTGACGAACTTATAGCAAGAATAGATAAAGACATAAAGATAATCAACAACGTCTTGTAATTTTTTAAACAGGAGGTGTTATGAAAGTATCCGAGGCAATAAAAGAGAGGTTTTCGGTGAGGGCTTATCTCGATAAGCCGGTTAGCAAAGAAACCGTGTATAAACTGCTTAATTTGGTCAGGTTTGCTCCCTCAGGGCATAATACCCAACCGTGGGAGGTTGCGGTTTTAACGGGCAAAACAAAGGAAAATATCAGTAACAAATTGATAGAGGCTGTCAATAACAGGGTGGAGAGAAAGTACGATTTTGCATACGGCTATAAAGATGTGCCCGATTTTGTGAAAGCAAGAAGAAATGCCTGCAACGTTAAGGTATTTAACCATAAAAACATAGACCCGAAAAAGGACAAGGATAAGTTAAAAGAGCACATTCTTGAAAACTTCAGGTTTTTCGGAGCACCCGTAGGCTTAATATTGATGAGAGATAAGCGATTGGGAGAAGAGGCGTTTGTCGATATAGGCATTTTTGCCCAAACGCTTATGCTTGCCGCCCTTGAGTTCGGTTTGGCTACCTGCTCCCAAACATCCGTTGCCGCCTACGCCGAGCTGCTGCACAAAGAGTTAGATATACCCGATGAAAAGATGATTGTTATGTCTATGGCTTTGGGCTACCCCGATATGGAAGCGCATATAAACAAGCTCAGAATGGACAGAGAAGAGGTTGATGCCTTCACAACATTTTATGAATAGGGAAAGTGCCTACAAATAAAGAAAAACTCGATAAGTTAGAAAGCAGGCTTTTAAAAGAGCTGTTCTACGGTAACTTCAAAGAGGCTTTGGAGATTCTAAAAGCAGAAGAACATCTGTTAAAATTTAACCAAGTCGTCGATTGGCTGTTTGATGATATAAACTCACTGCCTATAGGCACTGCAACCAAAAAAAAGTTTATAAAAAAAGGGATGCGTAAATTTATCGATTTGGCGTTCCTTAAACCGATAAGATGTGAAAACTATCAACTGAAGGGTCTGTCTTTTTTGCAGGACGGTGAGTACTGCGCAGTTGAGGGGATAGTCTATTCGAAGCGTTTCAGTAAAAAAGTTACGACATTAACAATAAAAACAGACAATGGAAGTTTTCTTTTTTGCAATTGGTTCAGGCTTACGCCTTTTTTGAAGAAACAGTTCAACAGCTTTAAACCGAACGACAAAATTGTATGTGAAGGCAGAATAGACCTCTTTGGCTCAAGATATTCAATGAGTCATCCGAAAATAAAACATCCAAGCGATTTTACAGCAAGGCAGGAGATTGTTTATCCCTCTGTTTTCAACCTGAAAAATGCCACGATTAAAAAAACGGTGGATATGATTTTGGATAAAAAACCCGCACCTCCGTTTGATTATTTGCCATATACTTTGATTGCCAAGCACTCTTTGCCTTTTTTGAATGAAGCGATTGAAAATATACACAGATGCGAAAATGAAGAAACGGTTGAGCGCAGACTTAAATACGAGGAGATTTTTCTTTTGATGCTCGGTTTGAGACTGCAGGAGACAAGGATTAAGGAAAAGAGCGCACCGAAAATAGAGATTGACAGCGGCTCTTTGGAAGAGTTGAAAAATACTGTCGGTTTTGAGCTGACAGGTGACCAGATTAGAGTTATAAAGGAGATACTTCAAGATATTAAAACGGATAAACCGATGTTAAGGCTTCTACAGGGAGACGTTGGATGCGGTAAAACGGTGGTTGCCCTGTTTGCTTCATATGCCGCCCTAAAAAGCGGGTATCAGGCGGCTTTTATGGCTCCGACTCAACCGCTGGCGTCTCAAATTTACGGAGTTGCAAAAAATATTTTGGGAAAGCTCGGGGTTGATATATCTCTGCTTATCAGCTCCACAAAAGATAAAAAAGGGATGTATGAAAGAATTGAAACAGGTCAAACCAAACTCGTTGTAGGCACGCATGCTTTGTTGGAAGAGGGCGTTAAATTCAATAATCTGGGTTTTATTGTTGTGGATGAGCAGCACAGATTCGGAGTGGAGCAGAGAAAAAACCTTATGAATAAAGGTATATTCCCCCACGTTTTAATAATGAGTGCAACGCCCATACCAAGAAGCCTGTCAATGGTTTTGTATTCAAAAAGCAGTTTGTCAACCATAAAGGAGAAGCCCAAAGGCAGGGCTATTGTTAAAACCCTCCACTTTTTTGAGCGTGACAGAAAAAAAGCATACGGTTTTGCGTCTCAAGAAATAAAAAAGGGGCATCAAGTATATATTGTAGCCCCTCTAATCGAAGAGTCGGAAAAATTCGACGATGTCAGCAGTGCCGTAAATCTTTATGAGGAATTAACAAAGGGCGTTTTGAGCGAATTCAGTGTGGGATTGCTTCACGGGAGAATGAACGCACTGCAAAAGGAGGCTGTTATTGAAGAGTTTAAAAAAGGAGCACTTGACTGCTTGGTTAGCACAACGGTCATAGAAGTCGGCATAGATTCTCCCAATGCAACCGTTATGATTATTGAAAATGCCGAGAGATTCGGTTTATCTCAACTGCACCAGTTAAGGGGCAGGGTAGGAAGAGGCAGACTTGAATCCTATGCTTTGCTTATAACAAAAAACGAGCTCTCAGATACTGCAAGAAAGCGAATAGATGCTCTTTTGAGGACAAATGACGGCTTTGAAATAGCGCAGCTCGATTATGAACTCAGAGGCTCAGGGGAGATAATGGGCATAAAACAGCACGGAAAAGACTTTGTTTATACGAATATGGTAAAGGATAGAGGATTGATTGAAGAGGTCAAAGAGGATGTTGAAAGATTGATGAAAATGCACTATCCTATAAACGACGGTTTGTTGAAAATGATAGAATACAGATGGGAAAAGAGTATTAATTATGTTTATGTGGGGTGAAAGATGCGTGTTGCCGTAGGTCAAATGGAAATTGTTCCGGGGGATGTCGAGAGAAATTTAAAAAACGGGCTTGATTTAATAAACAGAGCAAAGAAAAATAGTTGTGATTTGATACTTTTGCCTGAGGTCTGGACAACGGGTTTTTTGTTTAAAAAGTTAAAAGAACTTGCAAAGTATGCTGACGAGGCGGTAAATGAGGTAAAAAAAGTTTCAAACGACATCTTGATTTGCGGGACTTTTGTTGTTGACGATAAACGGGATGATAAAAAGGTGTTCAACAAATTTTTTGCCATAAGCAACCGTGAGACGATTTTTGAATATACGAAAACAATGTTGTTTGGCGTAACGGGTGAGGATAACTATTTTTCAAGGGGAGATACAGACCAGTACAACGTGTTTGAGTTTAATAAGGTAAAAATCGGTGTGAGCGTGTGTTATGAGTTGAGATTTCCTGAATTTTTCAGAAAAGCCAGCTTTAATGGTGCTTTAATCCATCTTCATCCTGCTGTTTGGCCTGTTTCGAGGCTTGAACATTGGAACACTTTAACAAAAGCGCGTTCCATAGAAAACCAGCTCTATTTTCTTTGTGCAAACGGTACGGGCAGAAGCGGTAAATGGGAATTAGCCGGAAATTCCAAAATATACAGCCCGTGGGGTGAGGTTGTGGAAGATATGGAAAAGGCAACGGGCATAAAGTTTAGTGATATAGATTTTAAAGAAATTGAAGAGGCAAGGAAAAACCTGCCGAGTTTAAAAGACTCGTTAAAGTTTTTAAGTAAAAACCTTTAAAGGGGCGTCTTTTTTCTTCTTATATTCTCCGCGTCTTATTCCATCCTCTATGTCTATCTGTTTTTGCTCCTGCATTTCACGCAGGTGTTCTTTTTCGTCTTTTATTCTGCCCCTCTCTTTTGCAACTTTTAAAAGCTTTTCACCGACCTTCCTTCCCGTATGCTTTATCGTTTCGTTGGGGAAAAATGTAGCACCACAGCCGGGACACCTATAGACCTCAATGTCTTTTACGGTTATCATCTCTCCTTTTACGGGTCTTTTAAACGGCGTGACAACTTTTACCATATCTCTTCCGCAAAATTTACATCTCATTTTTTAACACCACCTCCTTATTTTCAAAATAAAAAGGGAGGCTTTAAACCTCCCTTTTGCGCTTTTTTTTAGATAAATTAAATTTTAACTCTCCAAGGTTTACCGTGCTCTTTTTCGTACTGAACTTCTCTTAGTGTTTTTCTGCTTAGGTAAATCCTTGTCGGGTCAACTATCATTCTCAAAACCTTCAACTGCTCAACAGTTGGTTTTGGAGTTTCCGGTATATCGTCTGTCGGGGTAAGAATCTTTCCTTCTCTGTTTTTGAGTTCCCAAGTAACGTTTTCAATAACGTCTTTAAGCTCAACGCCCGGGTGAACACTTCTTAGTCTCATATCATATGTTCCGTCTTCAGGATAGGATTCCAAAACGCAGATATCGGATGCCATAACACCCTTTCCGCCTCTCGGTGCACCGTAATCCCATCTTGTTTCACCCTCAGGACCTCTTGCGCCTGCCATTGTTGTCAAGTAGCAGCATTTGTATGGGAATCTTCTTTTTTCCTGAACCATAATTGCAAGTGTAAAGTCGGACTGCTGTCCGATTGGGTTTGCGCCGCCGGAGCCTGTAAATCTAACGGCAGGACCCTGTTTTACGTCGTCCATTCTTTCGGCCTGGCTTCTTTCACCGTTTTTAATGATTGACGGGAAGTAGCCGTCTCTTCCGAGTTTCTCTTTATCCCAGATAGCCGTTGAGTTGATGTTTCCGTACTCGTCGTACTCAGCTCCACCTAAAACACCGCCTGTAACATAGCCTCTCTGCTCGTATGTACCGAACGCATCAGCCATAGAAAGAGCTGTTGAAGCCATATATGTTCCGCGGATATCTGCAACTGAGATTGGAATATGCTCAAAGTTAGGATCGAGCATTCCTGCTTCCATAACCGTTATTGCAGCAGGATTGATTGTATGTTGAGCTTCAGCCATTGTTAAAACAGGCAAACCTGTTCCGACAAACATAGACGCACCGTATGGAATCATTGTGGAGCCTGAAATTGCCAAAAGCTCTATTGTTGTAAACTCATCAGGCGGCAAATCGAACTCTTTACAGTATGCTTCATATTCAGCATCTGAGATTCCTGAATCGAAGCTTTTGACCAATGATACAATTTCGTCAACCGTTGATATTTTTACTGGTACATTTATCATTTTTACCTCCCTTAACTTAAACAGGTCTGTAGAGATCTGGTTTATATCCGTATTTCGCGTCAGCCCTCAATTCAAATAATCTCTGGAATCCTGTTGCTCCGCTCGGACAAGTATATTTAGCCTCAATGTTTCCGAATTTAAAGTAATCTGTTCCTACTTTATTCTGCAAGAAATCCCACTCGTCTTTTCCTACTATGTTGTGCCAGTATTCGGCAAGTGCTTTCTTTCCGTCGTTTGTTGCAGCGGCTCTGTTTGCCTTTATGTAGAACATCCACCACATCCAGTCGTAGTCATACAAATATGTATTGCCTGTCGGATAGCATGCCCAAGGAGCATCCAAAATAGCATCAACATGCGTGAACGGAATCTGGTTTTCGGAGGCTCTCAGCCTAAGCTCTTCTTCCGGAACAATCTTTTCTGCTGCTATTACGAGGTATTTTGCGGATATTGACTGCTCAACGTCAGGAACAAGAAGTCCTTCTATTCTTGCCGTTCCTTTTTTTCCTACTCTTTGAACCTGTGTGGATGTCAGATAAGGAATGTCGGGAGGATAGAGAATTGCTATAGGACCTTTTTCTCCTGTGTATTTATTAACTCTGTTTCTCAAGCCCTGGTAGTAAATTCCGTCTTCTTCTGCTGTTGTTTTGTTCATTGTCGGTTCAGGCTCATCACCCTGTGAATATTTGTTGTTGGGGTCGTATTGATGAGGTCTCAAACCCCATGCATCAAACGGGTCTTTAATTATTGCGTGTCTTTTTGGTGGGATGTCGGGATGAATCCAAAGACCGTTTTCGTCCTTTCCTCTTAAACCGGCTTCACCGAATGTGTCATATTCCAATAAGTCAGAACCAAGTTCGTTCATTCCGGAGACAAACTGCATTCCGAAACGCCCCGCAATGGTTCTTAGTGCCCAGGAGTAGTTTGTATGATCCATAACGGCTTCGATTTGACCGTCTTCCAAGCCTTTCCTTACCTCATAAGATACGGGCTGAATTGTCTCAAGACCGAGATAGGTCATCTCAACCCAAGCAAGCTGCAAAGCTCCTCCGAGCATCATAATCGGTGTGGCGCCTGCGTTTGTTTGAACATACAAATCGGGAATCCTCTGGCGGATTGCCTCTCTTGCCAAAGAAGCATTGGTTCTTGTGTAGCCGAATCCGCCAACACACCATGCTCTTTTAGGCTTAACATATCTCTTTACTACATCTTCAAGGGACATTATTTTGCTTTTTTCCTCTGCCATAATACCCTCCAAACTCTTCTAAAAATTTTTCTAATTTTTCTTGCTCTTCCTCAGGGTCGGACTGTGCATAATTCAGGTCGGCATAATCGATAGGCACACCCAACACATCGGCGAGCTGCTCAATGAAACTTATGACCCTTTCATACTTTAAACCCGAAATGTAAAAATCGACCGAATAATCGGCGTTAAAATACACCGTGGGATACATATCATCGAAATCAAGCGTATCGACGCCGCTTGCGTTGTGGGGAATAAGTCTGAAGCTCGAACCGGCGGTTTTTGTTATTGTTCCGAGCGATTTAACCCTCTCTTTTATCTGTTCGAGGGTTATCACCTTTCCTCCGCCTATAATGTATCCCGGTAAAACCGTAAAATCGCCCGACATCTACTCCAACTCCCTCTTTTTTGCCCAGAGAGCTCTAAGTGTGTCTTCAATTTTACCCTCGGCCACACTAATCATTTCAGCTGCATTTTTAAGGTAATCCAGCTTGGTTCTTAGCTCCGTCTCCATAATTTCCGCTGTCTTTTTCTCAGACAGCTTGTCAACAAGCTTGTTTAATCTTGTGATAGAAGCGGGAACCTTCTTGAACTGCCACATCCAAGTTTCAAAGTAGTAGTTCGACATAGCCAATTCCCACGTTTCGTCCGTTAAAGACCTCCAGACCTCAAGGCTCTCTTGACTGGTTACCTTGGGCTCTAAAGACTTTTCGGACTTTTGAATCTTTTCCCTAAAAGCCTTTGGATAAGCTATCACCCTTCTCACCTCCCTTTGTATAGTATTACCTTTTTAACTATTTGTAAGTTTAAGCATTTTTAGGTTAAATGTCAAGAAATTTATTAACTAAAAATGCAAATATGAATGTGTTGAGCGAAAAGCTCGATATAACGGGATTTTTTGCAGTATGGTTTTTTATGATGATTATAAATTATACGCTGTTATGTGCTTTAAAGCAGATTTTTTATATAAAATATTATTTGTTGTACCATAAAAATTCCCGTTAGACGGCAGGTTTCTTAAAAAAGGTTAAAGTTTAATATAAATTATTTCTAACAAAAATGAGTTTAATCTATAGATAGTATGGGTTCATTTATACAGCCTCACTATTTGTTCGGCTATGCAGGCGGGTTTGTCGGTGTTTTCCACCTCAACCGTAATTCTATAGATGATTTCCACAGAATCGCTCAATCTTCTGACATATATGGGGACGGTTTTAGCCCTTATACGGGAGTTAACCAAAACAGGTGCCGGGAATCTTACCTTATTTAAACCGTAATTTATCCTCATTCTCATACCGGGATAGTTCTTTTCAAAAAAACCCGGACTGTTGCTCTGTGTTAAAAACGGAATCATAGACAGGGTTAAAAAACCGTGGGCTATGGTTGTTTTATAGGGAGAATACTTTTTGCTTTTTTCAATATCGGTGTGTATCCACTGTATATCTCCCGTGGCTTGAGCAAAAGCGTCTATCCTTTTTTGTTCGATTTTAACCCACTTCCCCGTGTGTATAACTTTGCCTATTTTTGTTTTATACAGCTCCACAAGGTTATCGTATTCATCCATAATAAGTACCTCCAAAAAATCTATCCCTCAAAAACTTTCCATAAAACCTTTAATTAAAAGATAATGCATAGAAACAAATCAGCAACATTTGTGTTTGTATCGTCTGTCAATATGCAGTCGTTCAACCGATTGAAGAAACTATTTGAATCATAGTTGTTTTTGTATTTTGTTATGTCAAGGGCGAGCATTTCTGCTTTCTGTACGGTATATTTATCGATAATCGCCCCTGCCGCGCTGCTGTTTCCGTCTTTACCGTCCGTTGCAAATGTTGCCAACACAAAATCAACATCCCTTATTTTCTCAGCCAACATTAAAGCCAAATGCTGATTCCTGCCTCCTTTCCCGCTGCCTTTCACATTTA
>JALVUQ010000020.1 GCA_027035575.1 Desulfurellales bacterium
GGGGTAATAGCAGGACCTAAGATGCTTGAGCATATGGTTGATGTTGTTCTGTTTCTGGACGGTGACGAAGAGCTCAGAGTTTTGAAAATCAAAAAAAACAGGTTCGGCTCCTCGGAAGAATCACTTATTTTGGAGATGAAAACCGAAGGGTTAAGTGTTGTCGATGACCCGACCGTTAAGTTTCTCGATGATAAGGCTGCAAGCGACGGCAAAGTTTACGGCATCATAATAGAAGGCAGATACCCTATAATCGTTGAGATACAAGCGTTGTGCGTGGAGACGCCGCTTGCAATACCAAGAAGGGTTTCCGTCGGGTTTGATTTAAACAGACTCAATATGCTGCTTGCCGTTATTGAGAAAAAACTGAACATACCTATGTTTAAATACGATGTTTATGTGAATATTGCAGGAGGAATAAAGGTTTCTTCCACTTTGGTCGATATGGCTGTAGTTGCAAGTGTATTGTCGTCGATAAAAAAGGTTGTGATAGGCAAAAACATCGTTATGGCGGGGGAGCTTGATTTGTCAGGCAATATAAGGCTGCTGGAAAAATATGCCAAATATGTCAGAAAGATAGAGCAAACCGGATTTAAGGTTGTTTCACCTCTAAGCGGTATAGATAACGTTTACAAATTGATGAAAAAGATTAAGAGTTCGTTGTAAAAATTCTTCTGTTAGTGTAATATATAAGCGGTGGTTTATAGTGATTGAATGCAGGAATTTAAAAAAACTATACAAGAAAAAAGTTGCGGTTGACAATGTTAGCCTCAGTGTAAAAAAGGGTGAAATCGTAGGACTTCTTGGTCCTAACGGTGCCGGTAAAACCACAACGTTTTATATGATTGCCGGATTGATAAAGCCGGATAACGGAGAGATTTTTATAAACTCAAAAAATGTTACGCACTACCCGATGTATAAAAGAGCTAAAGACGGTTTGTCGTATCTTCCCCAAGAACCCTCTGTTTTCAGGGGTTTGAGCGTTGAAGATAATATATTTGCCGTTTTGGAATTTGTTTATAAAGACGAAAAAACAAGGAGGCTTGTGGCTGAGAAACTGTTGAGAGATTTGAATATAGCTCATATAAGAGCAACAAAAGCCTATGCCATATCCGGAGGAGAAAGAAGAAGGGTTGAGGTTGCAAGAGCTTTGGCCACAAAGCCTGAATTTATGCTGCTTGATGAGCCCTTTTCAGGCATAGACCCGATAATAGTGGATGAATTGAAGGAGATTATCAAGTCGTTGAAAAGCAGGGATATAGGAATAATTATAACAGACCACAACGTAAGGGAGATATTGGATATAGTTGACAGGGCTTATATTATGTACAACGGTAGGATAGCAAAAGAGGGAACGCCTGAGGAACTTATTAAGGATAGTGAAATGATAGATATATACCTCGGAAAGAGTTTTGCCGTATGATGGACTTGAAGCACAATTTGAATGTAAACATAGGCTTGATGTTGACGCCCAATGTTGATTTGTCTTTGAAAATATTGGCTATGAACGTGTTGGAGATAGAGGAGAAACTCAAGGAGTTATCAGAAGAAAATCCCATAATCAAAATAGAGGATGATATGGGAATACAAAAACGGGCGATTGACGATAACAGAAAAATTAAAGAGATTTCGGAATCCTTTAAGGAGCGTTTCTCAAACGATGAGAGTGCGGATATTCTTGAAGCAACCGTTGCGGATGAAGAAACCCTTATGCAGTCTTTGTCAAAGCAGATGAAATTTGAGTTTGATTTGTCAGAGAAAGACGAACAGATTGCGAATTTTATAATTTATAACCTCGATGAAAAGGGTTTTTTGGATATTGATGTTGAAGAAATTGCCAAAAAATTTGGTGTTTCAAATAAGCGGGTGGACGACGTAAGAAAGAAGATAATGGAGCTTGAGCCGATAGGGTGCGGTTCTTTGAATACTCTTGAATTTCTGCAATTTCAAGCCCATTTTTACGGTTCGTTTGATTCTGAGTTAATTAACAGGCTGATTAAAGAACTCCATTTTGCCACAAAACCCAATATTAAAAAAATTAAAGAAAAGACGGGCATTGAAGATTCTCTTTTTGAAAAAATTTTCGATGAGATATCCAATTTTTCTTTGTATCCTCTGGAAAATTATGCGATTTTTGACAATAGGATTTACATAGAGCCGGATGTTTATATTAAAAAGATAGGTTCAAGGTATGTTGCCGTTTTGAATGAAAAGAATTTAAGCAGGGTGAATGTTGACGAAGAACTGTACAAAGAATTTATAAAAGACAGCGATGCAAAGGAGTTTTTGGATGAAAAATACAAACAGGCAAAACAATTTATGATAGCCATTGCCCATAGAAACAAAACCTTGTTAAAAACGGTTAATATAATCCTGGAAAAACAGAGGAGTTTTTTTGAAAAAGGTGTTTTGATGCCCCTTACCAGAAAAGACATAGCGGATGAGCTGCAGTTTAACGTATCAACCATTACCAGAGCGGTGAGTAATAAATATGTTGAGTTTGAGGGTAAAATCATTCCGTTGAAGAAGTTTTTTTCGTTTGGGGTAGGTGAGAATGTTTCAAAAGATTTTGTGAAAAATTTAATAAGAGGTATCGTGGATAAAGAGGATAAAAGCGAGCCTTTTAACGACGACGATATAAAAGAGCTGCTTGCCAAGCAGGGGATAAATATAACAAGGAGAACGGTTACGAAATACAGGAAAGAGATGAATATACCAAACAGCAGGGTAAGAAAATGTCAGACCATATAGACGGCATCCTTAAACTGCTGTCGGCAAGGGACTACAAACCCGTTTCGGATGCCGGTATAAGAAGGCATCTGGGTATAAAAAGAAGTCAGATGAAAAGTTTTTATAAGGACTTAAAGAAGTTAAAAAGGCAGGGAAAAATTAATAAAATAGGTAAGAACAGATACGTCCTTGCCAGGCAAACCCGGCTTTCGGATGTGATTACGGGTGTTTTTAAGAAACGAAACGGTCGATATTTCATAGAAAACAGCGAAGGGGAATTTCTGCTGCCTAAGCTGGTTAACCCGTTTTATGCCGTTGTGGGTGATGAGGTTGTGGTTGTTATCGAAAAAAGAAAGTTCGGTTTTGCGGCAAGAATTTTAAAGGTATTTAACAGGAAGTATAAAACAATAGTGGGACGTTTGAGAAAGAATCACGGATTATATATTGTGGAGCCCATTGACAGGAAGGTCAGATTTTCTGTTTCCGTTGGCAAATTGGATGAGCAAAGGGTTAAAGAGGGCGATATTGTTCTTTGCGAGATTACACGCTATCCGCATCAAAATGCTAAAGCTGCGGGAAAAATTCTGGAAATTTACGGTGGCGAATTAGACGGCTCAATTGACGAGAAGGTTGTAATCGGAAAATACAACCTGCCCTATATTTTTTCGGATGATGTTTTAAAAGAGGTTGAGTTTTGTAAAGAGCCTCAAAAAAACGATTTTAATGACAGGGAAGATTTCAGGGATTTTAAAACCATAACCATAGACGGGGCTGATG
This sequence comes from Desulfurellales bacterium, assembly GCA_027035575.1. Classification (GTDB taxonomy): domain Bacteria; phylum Campylobacterota_A; class Desulfurellia; order Desulfurellales; family Hippeaceae; genus S144-51. Next base: position 3,505 of record JALVUQ010000020.1, read on the forward strand.
CCAAGGATTTTGACGATGCCGTTGATATTGAGCAAATAAAAAACGGATTTAGATTGTATGTTCATATAGCGGATGTGTCTGAGTATGTAAAGCAGAACTCGGCTTTGGATAAGGAGGCATTTATAAGGGGCTTCAGCGTATATTTTCCCGGCAGTGTCATTCCTATGCTGCCTTATGAACTTTCAGACGATATATGTTCGTTGGTGCCGGGCAGAGACAGATTGACTTTAAGCGTTGTTATGGATATCTCCAAAAAAGGAGAGATAAAAAAGTACAAATTTGTAAAAAGCGTTATAAGAAACAAAAATAGAATGACGTACCAGGAGGTTGAGGATATTTTGTCACACAAAAAAGAGTGTGACGAAGATTTGAAAAAGCTGCTATACGATATGAGACAGCTCGCTTTGATTTTAAGGAAGAGGCGCTTTGCAAACGGAAGCATAGATTTAAATATTCCTGAGGCTCAATTCAGCTTAAAAGATAAAGAGGTTATTGATGTTAAGGAAAAGCCGAGACTTTTTTCCCATTTTCTTATAGAGGAATTTATGTTGGCAGCCAATCTGTGCAGCGCAGACTTTTTATCAAAGCATTGGGGTGTTTTTATAAGACGTATTCACGACGAACCGGATGTCAAAAAGATTAATACGCTTTCTCTGTTTTTAAAAAGATTCGGAATAAAACACAGCTTTGATAAAAACAAAATTACATCCAAACAGATTCAAAAGTTACTTGAGAATATAGAGGATGAAAACAAGAAAAAAATAGTTTCTTACCTCATTTTAAGGTCTTTAAAAAGGGCAGAGTATTCTATCGAAAACAAAGGGCATTTTGCTTTGGGGTTTGACAACTACACGCACTTTACATCGCCCATAAGACGCTATCCTGACCTTATTAACCATAGAATGATTAAAGCTGCTTTGAGTAAGAAAAATATTGATATTGAGGGTTTGGGGTTTATAGCATCCGGTGTGAGAGATAGGGAAATTGTGACAGAAGAAGCCGAATTTTATATGGATGATATTAAATCCGCAGCTTTTATGTATAAGCATATCGGAGATGAGTTTGAAGGGGTTATTGTTAGCATAATATCATCGGGTATATTTGTCAGGCTCGATAGGTTTTTTGTGGAGGGGTTTGTTGCAGCCGAAAGAATTGAGGATGATTACTATGAGTATTACGAAGAGTTGTTTGCTATGATAGGCAGAAGAAAAAAGAGGGTGTTTAGGCTCGGAGACAAGGTAAAGGTGAAAGTTGTTGCGGTTAACAAGTTTGCCGGTGAAGTTGATTTTATTTTTGTATAGAGAGATTTATGAAGTACGTTATTAATGTAGGATTTGGGAATTTTGTCAATAGAGAGAGGATAGTTGCCGTTGTCAGCCCGAATTCCGCGCCCATAAGAAAAATAAAAGAGCAAATGAAAGATGTCGGGCGGGTTATTGATGTTACACAGGGTAGGAAAACACGTTCAATAATAGTTGTGGACTCCGGGCATATAATTTTGAGCGGTATAGCGGTTGAAACCATAGCCGATAGGATTAACGAAGAATGAACCTTGTTTTTATCGTGTCATCACCGACGGGTGTGGGTAAAACAACCATTTGCAATATGGAAACTCAAAGAAATAAGTCAATAGGAAGGGTTGTAACTCATACGACAAGGAAAGCAAGGAAAAACGAAAAACACGGTAGGGATTACTACTTTGTAACTAAAGAAGAGTTTGAAAAGGGTTTGAAAAGGGGCGAATTTGTTGAGTATGCGGTTGTTCACGGTAATTACTACGGCACAAGTAAAAAGGCGTTAAATGAGGTTTTGGAGAAAGGCAAGGATGCTTTGCTTGCCATAGATGTTCAGGGTGCAAAAAATGTTATGAACCAGCTTGACAATGTCGTAAGTATTTTTATGCTTCCGCCATCTTTTGATGACTGGCTTAGCAGGATTAAAAAGGATAATGTCAGAAATGATGTTGAAAACAGGCTTAAAACGGCTCTTTATGAGTTTGGTTCGGCTTTGAATTTTGACTTTTGTATTGTAAACGATGAGATTGAGAAAACATTGAACAGGCTTGAAAGCATAATAGAGTCTCAGCACAACAAAATGTCGTTTGTTAAACCTGAGAGAATGGAATTGATAGAGAGATTAAAAAAAGAAACAATTAAGTATTTAAAGGAGTGATTGTATGGAAGTATTTATACCGGATTTGATAAACGAGGCGCTAAAATATTATCCCAGCAGGTACGAACTTGTTAGGGTTGCTGCAATAAGAACGGCTTCTTTGATGAGAGGAGATGCTCCTCTCATAAGCAGAAAAGAGGCGGCAAACCATAAAAGCACGGTAATAAGTTTGATAGAAATCAAAGAGGGGTTGTGGAAAATCAAAGAATAGACAAAGAAGTAAAGGCTATATACGATAAGTTTAAAAAAAGCATAGCACTTGAGCATTTTGATGAAGAGAGACTCGATAAGGCTTTTTTGTATGCTTATGAAAAACATATAAACCAAAAAAGAGCATCGGGTGAGCTTTACATCATTCACCCCATTAACGTTGCTGAGATTGTCAACAGATTTTACCTTGACGAAAACAGTCTCATAGCGGCTCTTCTTCACGATGTCTTGGAGGATACGGATGCCACGCAAAAAGAGATAGAAAAGCTCTTCGGGAAAGATGTTCTGTTTCTTGTGGAGTCTTTAACGAAGATAGGGAAGATAGAGTATAAAAGCAGAGAAGAAAAACAGGCTGACAACTTTAGGAAAATGATTGTGGCTATGGCAAAGGACATCAGGGTAATCCTCATTAAGTTAGCCGACAGACTGCATAATATGAGAACTATGTGCTATCTTAAAAAAGAGAAACAGATAAGAATTTCCAAAGAAACTATGGATGTCTATGCACCAATTGCGCATAGGCTCGGTATTTACTGGTTGAAATCGGAACTTGAGGATATGAGTTTTAAATACCTCTATCCGAAAGATTACGAATACCTTGAAAACAGGTTAAAAAACAGTCTTGCCAAAAAGCAGGAGATTATAAGTTATATTGAGTCAACCATAAAACACGATATGGAAGATGCAAAAATAAAGTGTGAAGTAAGCGGCAGGGTGAAGCATCTCTACAGCATCTATACTAAAATGAAAAGAAAAGAGATTGATTTTGACGGTATCTATGATTTGCTTGCAGTTAGAATCATAACCGATGAAGAGTCCGATTGTTACAGGGCTTTGGGGGTTATTCACAGCAAATATAAGCCTCTTCCCGGCAGATTTAAAGACTATATAGCAATACCCAAGCAGAACCTTTATCAATCTTTGCATACGACAATATTCGGTCCGAGTGATGCGGTTGTAGAGATACAGATAAGAACGAAACAGATGCACGAGGTAGCGGAAGAGGGAATTGCGGCGCACTATCGTTATAAAGAGGGTCTGAAGATACTTGACAGACATGAAAAGCAGTTTTTATGGCTCAGGCATTTGCTTAAATGGCAAAATGAGGTTAAAAACCCCGATGAATTTTTAAATACGGTCAGGGTTGACCTGTTTAGGGGTGAGGTTTACGTTTTTACGCCTGCCGGAGATTTAAAGGTTTTACCAAGAGGTGCCACCTGTGTTGATTTTGCATATGCCATCCATACAGAGGTTGGAAATACCTGTGTGGGGGCAAAGGTAAACGGTAAGATGGTTCCTCTAAAGCACGAACTTGCTAACGGGGATATAGTTGAAATTCAAACTCAATCTAATCATATACCGTCAAGAGATTGGTTGAAATTTGTCGTCACAAGCAAAGCAAAAAATAAAATAAAGCAAAAGGTCAGAGAAAAAGAGAAACAAGAATCCGTTGAGATAGGTAAGAACCTGCTTGCGAAAGAGCTGTATAAAATCAACAAAGGCTTGCAGGAATTTTTGAAAGAAAACAATGTCGAAGATATTTTGAGTTATTACGGATGTAACACGGTGGATGAGTTGTTTGAGAGGATAGGTTTTTTTAAGGTAAACCCCTCTGCTGTTGTAAATAGATTTTACCCTGATAAGAAAAGTGTAAAGGTTAAAGAACATACAAAAAAAGAGTCGTATAAAATTAAGGTTGACGGTATAGATGATATTGTTATGAAGCTTGCAAAGTGTTGCGACCCTGTTTACGGAGATGAGGTTGTCGGATATATAACAAGAAACAGGGGGATTATAGTCCACAGAAAGGACTGTGAAAATATTCAGAAACTCGGATATGATTGCGACAGGCTTGTGGAGGTTGAGTGGGATGATTCCAAAGAGAACAAACTGCCTGTTGAGCTTAAAATATTGGCTTTCAATAAGATGGGTGTTTTGGCTGATATTACAAACACGGCTTTAGGGTTGTTCATTAATGTTAGGGACATTAACATAAGATACACTGACGAAAGCGAAGAGAAGGCAATAATATACCTTAAAGTAGAGGTTAAAAATAAATCGGAAGTGGATAAATTTATGGAATCTCTTAATGCCAAAGAGAGTATAATAGAAGTTAAAAGAGGTAAGAAAACTAAGTAGGTGGTGTGTTATGTTCAAATCTTTCGTAAGTTATTTTTCAAATGATTTAGCTATTGATTTGGGTACTGCCAATACCCTTGTGTATGTAAAAGGCAGAGGCATAGTTTTAAACGAACCGAGTGTTGTTGCCGTTAAAAGGGATGTAAAGGGCGGTAAAAAGGTGTTGAGTGTGGGTAAGGAAGCAAAAGAGATGGTAGGTAGAACACCGAGCAATATAGAGGCTATAAAACCCTTAAAAGACGGTGTTATAGCCGACTTCGAGGTTAATGAAAAGATGCTTAGATATTTTATCAAAAAGTCAAAAAACAAAAGAAGCATATTTAAACCTCGGATAATCATAGCTGTTCCTCACGGCATAACACAGGTAGAAAAAAAAGCTGTTAAGGAGTCTTCAATCGACGCAGGAGCAAGAGAGGTCTATCTTGTAGAAGAACCGATGGCAGCAGCCATAGGAGCCGGATTACCCGTTCAAGATGCTGTCGGAAGTATGGTGGTTGACATAGGTGGCGGCACCACGGAGGTTGCGGTTATATCTCTCGGCGGTATAGTGCATAGTGTTTCCGTGCGAGTGGGCGGCGATAAAATGGATTCTGCCATATCAAGCTATATAAAGAAAAAATACAGTGTTTTAATAGGAGAAAGCACGGCTGAGAGAATTAAAATGGAGTATGGCAGCGTGTTTTATCTAGATGACGAAGATAAAGAAAATAGGCAGATATTTGTAAAGGGTATAGATTTAATAACGGGAGTTCCTAGTTCCATAGAGATATCTATGGATGAAATCAGGGAAGCCTTGAAGGAGCCGGTGGGAGTTATTGTGGCGTCCGTGAAAGATGCTTTGGAAAAAACACCGCCTGAGTTGGCAAGCGATATAGTCGATAAGGGTATAATGTTAACCGGCGGTGGTGCGCTGCTAACCGGTTTGGACAAATTACTCCATAAAGAAACGGGACTGCCTGTTATTGTTTATGAAGAGGCATTGTTTGCAGTTGTGAAGGGTGTTGGAATGATACTGGATAATATTGAGCTCCTCGGCGAGGTTGTTATGGAATAGTCGATGAAATATGTAATCACGTACGTTGTATTTGCAATATTTTTGACGTTTTTTTCCTATGTTTATAAGCCTTTCATCGGATTAGCGAATAAATATGTTATAAGAAATGTGGTTTTTGTATCGTATCCCGTTACAAGCGTTTTAGACTCCGTTAAGGAGCTTAGTGATAAATACCTTGTGCTTATAGATGTAAAGAAGGAAAATGCGGCTTTGAGGAAAAAAATCGTTCAACTGAAAATAAAAAACAATATGCTTAAAAATGCAGACTGTCAAAAACCCAGCTTAAGTGTAAACCGCAATATTTTTAAGGCAAAATTCAAGTTTAAAAATAACTTCAATATAGACTTTATTTTCCTGTATGTTGACGGTAAATTGAATTTGTCAAAAAATAACTGCTCCGTATTTACAAATAAAATGAACTTGGTCGGATTGATTTACAAAAAAGAGAAGAATTTTTATGTGGCAAAGACCGTTTTTAATCATTCGTTTGTTGCCGATTCGTATATAGTATCCGACAATGAAACATACAGAGCTCTATTTATAGGAGACTTGTACAGACCTCAAGCCGAATATTTAACGCCCAATGCGGATATAAAGCCCGGTTCTTATGTGTATTCCTCAGGAGCTTTTAATGTGTTTCCGAAAGGTTCTTTTATAGGGAAGGTAAAAAGCGTATCAAATGTTAATAACTACTATAAAGTTGCCTATGTTTCAATAGATAAGAATTTTTTTAACGATTGGAATCTGTTTGTCATATGTATAAAAAAGCACTGATTTTTATTTTGGATTTTTTGGTTGCCTATATAATATCCGTGTCATTTGCTCAAATCATAAATTTTATGTATATAATCCCTTTTATAAGCACGTACTTTTTCTTTGAATCTGCTGTTATATTCAGTTTTTTTGACAGATTTTCGGTTATTCATTTATCTTTTTTGCTTGGAGTGTTAAGTGATGCAATATCTTTGAACAGATTCTTTATTTTTTCAGCCCTGTTTCCAGCTTCTATCTTTATATCGGAGAAGATTTTTTACGAGCTGAAGTTGGAAAAATACCCCGTGTGTCTGTTTTTCTATTTGGTTTATGCCGTTTTTATGTATATGATTTATAGTGTTCCGATAGTCGTATTGCTGTTTTTATTTGTTTTGACATATTTATTCTGTATTTTGTTGAACTATCTTTTTTATAGGATAAATGTGCGAAAGAGGGTAGATGGAGAAGAAAGATAGCTATATATACCATCCGAAAAAATTTTCCGGCAATGTAAAATACCTTATTTTTATTATTTTAATATCGTTTGCAGTCATTATTCTAAGGTTGTTTTATCTTCAGGTTTTAAACTCAAAGTACTACTTAAATTTATCGAAACAAAACTATATAAGGCTTATCGGCTTATTGCCCGTCAGAGGTACTATTTTTTCATCGGGAGGTATTGTTTGTGCATCCAACAAACCGACATTTTCCATCTATATTGCAAAGGATAAAAAGATAACAAAGAATATGATAGAAGAACTTTCCAAAATACTAAATATTTCCGATAAATATATAAAAACAAAGCTGGCGCTTATTGGTTATTCTCAATCTGTGATTTTGAAGCCTAATGCAACAAGAAGAGATGTTTTTGAGGTGCTTGCTGAACCGAAGCTCTCCAAATTTATAGACGTTGAAGTATCTCCGAAGAGGTTTTACCCTATCAATGCAAGAGAGTTTGCAAATGTTGTAGGATATGTCAGTGAGGTATCGAAAAAAGATTTGATAAAACATCCAAACTATAAAGTTGGTGAATTTGTCGGCAGGAAGGGTGTTGAGGAGAAGTATAACGATATTCTAAGAGGTAAATGGGGTTATAAGGAGATAGAGGTCACGGCAGACGGTTCTTTGGTTAAGACTCTTTCTAAAACCCCACCTAAAAAAGGCAGGGATATTAGGCTCAGTTTAAATTTAAAGCTTCAATCATATCTATATACGATGCTCAACTCCGGTCAGTATAGAGGCTCAATTATAGTAATGAAGCCAGACGGTAAAATTTTGGCTATGGCTGATACCGGCTCTTTTGACCCGAACTATTTTGTGAACGGATTGAGCGTAAAACAGTGGAAAGAGCTTAAAAGTAAGCATTTGATAAATTTGTTTGATTTGGCAACCCAGGGAGCCTATCCCCCGGGCTCTCTAATTAAACCGTTTATGGCTCTATCGGCATTAAAGGACGGAGTAATAACACCCCAGACCGTATTAATGTGTCCGCACGCCATAAAGGTTGGGAAAAATGTGTATAGAGACTGGAAAGCCGGAGGGTTTGGGAAGATAAAACTCAAAAGAGCTATAGAAAGCTCCTCGGACGTATTTTTTTATCAGATAGGTATGAAGCTCGGCATAGATAAAATGGATTTTTATCTGGCTCAATTTGGCTTTGGAAGGTCACCGCGACTGTTTTCTTATTGCACCAAAGGTAATCTGCCTTCAAAAGCTTGGAAGTATAGAAAGTATCACCAGGATTGGTATGTTGGTGATACCATAACAACAGCGATAGGGCAGGGGTTCTTTTTGGTTAGCCCTCTTCAGGTCGCTGAGGCTTTTTCAATTATAGCAAATAACGGGATAGGTTATTATCCTACATTTTTGAAAGATGCAAAGAAACGGATTAGATATGTTTTTAAAAGCAGATACTACAAGGATATAAAAAAATATCTGTGGCTGGTCGTAAACGGAAAGTATGGAACTGCAAGAGTGGCAAAAATAGAAGGTATGGATATTTGCGGAAAAACCGGGACAAGCCAGGTTGTTACAAGCAGGGTATATAAAATGATTAAAAAAAAGTTAAAGGAGCATAAAATTTCCATTAAGAAAGCCAGTAAATACTTCCCACATGCTTGGTTTGCTTCATTTGCCCCTATGAAAAAACCTAAAGTTATAGTGGTTGTTTTTTTGGAGCACGGGGAATATTCTTCTCGTGCAGCCGCTCTGTCCAAAGATATATATACCTATTTGAAAGAACTTAACCTTATTTAAGTTTCAACTTTTTAAAGTATTGCCTCAAGTTTTAAACAAAGTTATTTGATTGTTTCTCCGATTTTGAATATCGGAAGATACATTGCCACAACAAGAAAACCTATGATTCCGCCAAGCACAACGATTATAATAGGCTCAATCATTGTAGTCAGGTTTTTCACCGTGTTATCTATTTCTTCTTCGTAGTAGAGATATACCTTTTGCAGCATTTCATCCAGGGTTCCCGTTTCCTCTCCGACAGAAACCATTTGAATAACCATATCCGGAAATTCACCGCTGGCAGCCATTGAATCGGATAGGTTTTCCCCTCTTTCAACCATATTTTTAACTTCCATTAAGGTCTCTTCAATTATTAAATTCCCTGATGTTCTGGATGCAATATCCAGAGCTTCCAAAATATCAATACCGCTTGAGCTGAGAGATGCAAGAATGGTTGCAAAGTTTGCTATGGAGCCTTTTCTTGCAAGAGCTCCTATTATGGGAAGGTTTATTATCAGTTTGTCAGCGAATCTGTGAAATCCATAGCTTTTTTTATAAGCTATCCTTATTATGATTATGAGAGCTATCAAACCTATAAGCATATAGACTATGTTTGCTTTTAAAAATAAGCTTATGGATATAACTATTAATGTCGGAAGAGGCAGTTGCATTCCGCTCGATGAGTACATTTCGGCAAAAGTGGGTATAACAAACGTCAAAATAAGTGTTATAACTCCAACCGCAACAATAGAAACGATAGTGGGGTATATCATAGCTCCTTTTATTTTTCTTTTTAGGGCTATGCTTTTTTCCATCATATCTGTCAATCTCTTTAATACGCCGTCAAGATTTCCCGTTTTCTCACCTGAGTTAACCATATTTATATACATATCCGAGAATGCTTCCTTGTGCTTTTTAAGGGCATTTGCCAAAGTGCTTCCGCCTTCAATCTCGTTTTTTATGTCATATACTATCTCCCCCATTCTTTTATTTGTTGTCTGTTCGGCAATAATATTAAGCGATTGGTCAAGCGGAAGCCCGGAGGCTAACATTATGGATAACTGCTTGGTGACCACGAGTATTTCTTTATCCTTAATTTTCTGTTTTAAAAAGGGTATTTCAATGTCTTTCGGGGCTTCTTTTATGGTTATAACAGAGATTTTTTTACTTTTGAGTTTTGAAATAGCGTCATTTTTATTAACGGCAATTATTTCGCCTTTTTTTACCTTTCCCTTTAAATCCTTACCCTTCCATTTAAAGTACGGCATATAAACCCCTTTTTATATTTTAGCGTATTTAAGTTTATCCATCTCTCTCTGTAAAGCCTTTTTATCCAAGGAAGCGTTCAAAGCCGCTTCGTAACTTATGGAGCCTTTTTTATATAAGGTTAGAATTGATTGGTTCATAGTCATCATACCGGTTTCAGCCTGCCCCATTTGCATTGCAGAGTAGATTTGAGGCACTTTGTTTTCCCTTATTAAATTTCTTATTGCGGCGTTGGGTATAAGAATTTCCATAGCCAAAGACCTGCCGCTGCCGTTTTTGTTTTTTATTAACGTTTGTGTCACTATCCCCTGCAGACTGACGGATAGCTGTGTTCTAACCTGAGATTGTTGATTAGGTGGAAAAACATCAATAATTCTGTTTATGGTTTCAGGAGCCGAGTTTGTATGAAGGGTTGCAAATACCAGATGCCCCGTTTCTGCTGTTGTTATCGCAGCCTGGATGGTTTCCAAGTCCCTCATTTCTCCTACCAATATTATGTCCGGGTCCTGCCTTAATATATGTTTCAAAGCCGAGGCGAAAGAAGGAACGTCGCTTCCTATCTCTCTTTGGTCTATTAATGCCTGTTGATGTGAATACATAAACTCTATAGGGTCTTCTATTGTAATTATATGTGCCCGCCTTTCCTGATTAATTTTATTGATAAGAGCTGCTAGCGTGGTTGATTTACCGCTTCCTGTAGGCCCTGTTACAAGCACAATGCCTTTGGGTAACTGCGCAAATCTTTGAACAACCGGTGGAATACCCAATTTCTCAAACGGAGGTATTTCATAAGGTATCGCCCTAAAAGCCCCTGCAACGGTTCCTCTTTGCATATAAACATTTGCTCTGAATCTTGAAAGTTTGGAAATTCCGAATGAGAAATCCACATCATAGTTTTCTTCCAGCTTCTTCTTTTGTGAATCTGTCATAACCCCGTAGCAGAGCTTTTGGGCTTCTGCAGGAGTAAGCTTTTCATACTCTTCCATATCCAGCAGTTCACCATGAACTCTCATTTTGGGTTTCGCCCCTACGGTTATATGCAAATCCGAAGCACCTATATTAAGAGAAAGTTCAAGCAGTTCAACCAAGTCTTTAGCATTTTTTGGCATTGTTCTCTCCTTTTATTAATCAACTAAAGGTTGCGTTCATAACCTCTTCAATGGTGGTAACCCCTTCTTTAATTTTTTTAAGTCCGCTCATCCTTAAAGTTGACATGCCTTCCTTTATTGCTTGCTGCTTGATTTCATTGACAGAAGCTTCATGCAGTATCATCTCTTTTATTTTATCACTTATCGGCATAACCTCGTATATCGCTATTCTACCCTTATATCCCGTATTATTGCAATGTTCACAGCCTTTTCCCTTATACACGCTTATTGTTTTTGCTTCTTCTTTATTAAACCCAATTTCTTCCAAGGCGTTTGGAGGAACATCTATTTTGGCTTTGCAGTGAGGGCAAATTCTCCTGACCAATCTTTGTGCCAGGATTAAAACAAGCGATGACGCTATAAGATATTTTTCTATACCCATATCCGCAAGTCTCATAATTGTAGAAGGGGCGTCATTTGTATGAACCGTTGAAAAGACAAGATGTCCTGTCAGTGCACTTCTTATCGAGATTTCGGCGGTCTCTGTGTCTCTTATTTCTCCAACCATTATCACATCAGGGTCTTGTCTTAAAAATGAGCGCAGTGCTTCTGCAAATGTCAAGCCGATTTCCTCTTTTATGTGTACTTGATTTATGCCTTCTATGTTGTATTCAACCGGGTCTTCGGCTGTCATTATATTTACATCTTCTTTATTTATCCTGTTTAACGAAGCATACAACGTTGTTGTTTTGCCTGAGCCTGTCGGTCCTGTTACAAGAACCATCCCGTATGGAGCTGCAATTGCTTTAGTATATTTTTCCAAATCCGACGCTTCAAATCCCAAATCGTTCAAGTTAACTTTTACACTGCTTCTGTCCAATATTCTCATAACGGTTTTTTCGCCATACACAGTCGGCAGTGTCGAGACTCTCAAATCTATATCCTTGCCGCCTGTTTTTATTCTTATTCGCCCGTCTTGAGGCAACCTCTTTTCTGCTATATTCAGTTTTGCCATAATTTTAAATCTCGATGTAATCGCAGGCGCTATGGATTTGGAGAGCTTCATAAGTTCCATCAATTTTCCGTCAACCCTATATCTGACCCTCAAGTCATTTTCGTAGGGTTCGAGATGTATATCGCTTGCTTGAGATTTAATGGATTTCAAAAGAATAGTATTTGCCAACTTAATTATAGGTTCTTCCGAGGATTCCTCTTCCAAATTTTTTATGCTTTCTTCTATCTCTTCGTCAGAGATTATATCGAGTGTTGTTTCATATTCGTTTATAGAATCTATTATTGTATCGAGCTCTTTTGATGTGCCGTAATATTTGTCTATTTCTTTTATAATGGACGATTCGTTAGACAGATACGGTTGAATATTTAAACCTGTTATAAATCTCAAATCATCAAGTGCCAGAATATTTGTCGGGTCGGATATTGCAATTTCAAGTTTATTGTCTTTTATTGCTATGGGAATAAGTGTGTATTTTTTAGCCAACTGAGCCGGTATTTTCTCTATTGCTTCCTTTTGAATAGTAACTTTTGATAAATTTATGGGTTCAACTCCGTACTGTTTGCTCAAGAATTCATTGAGCACATTCTCTTTAACGAAACCTTTTTCTATTAATATGCTGCCCAACTTTTTATTTGTCTTTTTCTGTTCTTTTAAAGCCTCTTCAAGCTGTTTTTGCGTAATGATATTGTTCCATAGCAGAAGCTGCCCGAGCAGGCTTGTCATCTTTTATTATCCCCTAAAACTTTATATGCTAAGTTCATATCGAACTTAATACCGCTAAAGAGTTCAAATGAATATAATGCCTGTCCTACAAACATATCCATACCGTTTATGGCTCTCAAATTTTTGCTCCTCGCTCTTTTTATCAGTAAACTATCCTTGTATATTATATCAATTATAACAGCTTTATCAACATAGTTTATATCGATTGGTATCTGACCTTCTTTTAAACCTACGGATGTGCAGTTTATTATTATATCCGAAGAGGAAATTACGTCTTTATCGTTTAAATCAGAAACTTCTATCTCTATAAGATTTTTGAAAATTTCTTCTGTTTTTAAAGCATTTTCTCTTGTTCTGTTTAGTAAAAAAACGGAGTTTACATTCAGTTTTGAAAGAGCGAAGATAATTGATTTTGCAGCGCCTCCCGCCCCCAAAACGGCTATCCGTTTTGATATGTAATTCTCCTTCACATTTTTTTTCAACAGATACATAAAACCGAGATAGTCGGTATTGTATCCTATTAAGTACCCGTTTTCGTTTTTTATAGTATTGATTGCTTTTAATATCATAGCTTGTTTATCGACTTTATCTACGAGTTGAACAACATCTTCTTTGTAAGGAACCGTTACGTTGACACCTTTAATATCCAAAGCCCTTATGCCGTCTATGGCGGATTTAATATCTTTGGTTTCAAAAGCCGTATAGATTGCATTTATACCGTATGCTTTGAACATCTCCGAATGCAGCTGCGGAGAAAGGCTGTGTCTTATGGGGTTACCTATAATCCCGTAAACCTTGGTATCAGCGTTTATCAATAAAAATCTTCCTTATACTTGTATCCGTTGACTCAAATTGCACAAATATACCTTTGTCAAGCTCAAGTAGCTTGGGCCATTCTATAAGAAATATGCCTTTTTTGTCAAGAAGCTCTAATAGACCAATGTTTTCCAACTCCTCTTTCGTTTTTAATCTGTATAAATCGATGTGAAAAATGTTGCTTTTATATTCGTTAATTATGGTAAACGTGGGGCTTCCTTCAAACTCTCTGTCATCTATTCCCAAGCCGTTTAATACATAACGTGTAAAGGTCGTTTTTCCGCTTCCCATTTCACCGCTTAAAAGAACGATGACTTTATTGTGGTGTTTTATAAATTTTTTTGCAAAAAAGAGGGCAATTTTTTTCGTATCCTCAACGGATGAACTTTTGTAAACAACTCTGGTTAACATATAGCTTTTATATATAGGTTGATTTTTAAATTCAAGTTTTAAATTGATTTCTAAATTTGTATAATAGATATATGAAAGTTTTAATTATTCAAGTAAGGCAGTTGGGTGATGTTTTGCTATCGACACCGTTGGCTGAAGCCATAAAGTATGAGAAACCGGAATACGAAGTGCATTTTTTAACATCGGATACAGCTTACGACATCGTTTCTGAAAATCCATATATAGACAAAATTCTTGCCTTAAAAAAAGGTATTGCAAACGAAATTAAGACCATTAAAAATGTAATAAGCGAACACTACGATGCGATTATAGATGTTCAAAGAACAGGTCGTTCAAAAAGGATAACGCTTTTTTCTTTCGCAAAAACAAAAGTAGCTTTTAAGAGACCTAAAGAGAATTTCTATTACAACACTTTAATTGAGTACAAAGCGCGGGGATACACTGTATTTGACAGAATGGCTTTGCTAAAGGGTATCGGTATAAATACCAAAAAAAAATTTATGCCAAAACTGTTTTTTTTTAAAGAAGATATGCAAAAGGTTGAAGAATATTTGAAAACTGAGAGAATAGGAAAGTTTTTTATTGTCGCTCCCACGGTAAGACAAACCAAAAATAGAATTCGTCAAATAATGCCAATCAGCGAACTTGGCAAATTAACAGGATTATTGGAGCAAAAAACAGGATTAAAGCCTATTGTTGTTTATGGAGTAGAAAGTGAACGCAGTATAGCCGTTGAAGTTGGAAAATATGCAAAGAACGCACACGTTATAAAGAAACCTTTCAGCATAAAAGAGTTTGCCGCATTGGCCAATCTTTCATCATTCTTTATAGGGCACAATTCTTTTCCTGCGCATGTTTCGGTTAGTCAAAACGCAAAAACCGTTGTTATATGCGGACCCAAAAGAGGATGGTTTGTAGAAAATAAAAATACTTTTTTAGTGTATAAGGGTCTCCCCTGCCAGCCCTGCAACTCCCCCGAATCCTGCACACTCAATCTCCTCTGCTACACATCCCTAAAATCCGATGAGGTTTTTAAAAAAATCTCACCCTTCCTGTTTTACAGTTCTTCATAAATTCTCGTAATTCTTG
>JALVUQ010000021.1 GCA_027035575.1 Desulfurellales bacterium
CTGCTGTTTCCGTCTTTACCGTCCGTTGCAAATGTTGCCAACACAAAATCAACATCCCTTATTTTCTCAGCCAACATTAAAGCCAAATGCTGATTCCTGCCTCCTTTCCCGCTGCCTTTCACATTTACGCTCACCTCTCCGGCACCCACAACTGCAACAGGCTTGTTATTGTTTATCTTTGCTTTTTTAATAAGGCTTTCAATCGATTTTGCAGCCTGTTGAATATCCCCTGTCACATCCTTCAAAACATAAACATTTTTATATGTCTCAAGAAGGTATTTTTCAGCATAAGAAAGCGCAGCTTCACTGCTTGATATGATTATGTTTTTTACTCTTTCAAAAGGAAAAGCATCTTTTTTTAGGGTTTCGAATTCTTTATCGTTCTTTTTTAGAAAATTTACGGCTGATTCCGGCAGTTTATCCTCAAGGGCGTGCTTTTTGAGTATGTCGATTGCATCTTTGAATGTTGTGCTGTCGTAGTAGGTTAAACCCGATGCTACTGCCGACAAGTCGTTTTTCACAACATCTGAGATGACAAGTGAAAAAATGTAAGCCTTTGTGTTTTTTATAAGCTGACCGCCCTTTACAGCCGAGAGGTGCTTTCTTATGCAGTTTGTCTCGTTTATGCTCAAGCTGTGTTTTATTAAAATTTCCGTTGTCTTTTTTAAATCCTCCAACTCTATTCTCGGCAGTTCGATTAGTGCCGAGCCGCCGCCCGAAATCAAAAACACAATCAAATCGTTCCGAGCGACTTTTTTGATAATTTTCAACGCCTCTTTGGCTGCCTCTATGCTTTTTTTAGAGGGAATAGGGTGGGAGGATTCAATACACTTTATTTTTAGGTTTTTGCACTTTTTGTTAGTTACCACAACACCGTCTTTAATTTTCAAATAACCCGAAAGCCCTTCGGCCATAGGCACTGCAGCTTTGCCGATTGATATTAAGTAAGTATTGTTTATCCGCTTATCTTTTATGAACTTTTGCACCCTGTGTGTATTTTCAGCTACCGCATTTTTTGCATCTATCTTTTTAAGCACGTACTCTATGGTGTTTATTATGTCTGCTCTAACTTTTTTAACCCTGCTATCGAAAGAATTGTTTATCAGCTTGTCTTTGTTTTTTATCATAATGGTAATTTTACGTTTAATTGCAATAAAAATCAATTTGACTTTTGTTTGTTCTTGCCTATTAAGATAAAATGTGATAATTTAGCTAAAATTTTTGCGTGAGGTGAAAGGAGCTTTGAGAAGATGAGAAAAGGAATACATCCGAATTATGAGGTTACAACAATAAGGTGTGCTTGCGGTAACGAGATAGTCACAAGGTCAACCGTTAAAGATTTGACGGTTCAGGTATGCTCTAAATGTCATCCGTTTTTTACCGGAAAGCAGAAAATGCTTGATGAGACCGGTAGAGTAGAGAAGTTCAACAGGAAGTATGGTAAAAAAGTAAGCAAGGCAAATTAAACTTTAGAGGTATATATGAACGAAGAGGGCGGCGATTTTTTGGTTGATAGCCAACTTGATTTGACCGATGCGCCCTCAGGCGAGATAGTTAAAGAGACGTTAGAAGCCTTGAAGAATGTGGAGAAAGGGCACTATATACTTATCGATATAGGTGACTACTCTTTAATAGCTGAAATTGCAAGGGCTGTTGTAACAAAAAAGGCTACGGTGGATAACGTTCTTAAAAAAGGCAGAAACAGGTGGACCGTTATGGTTAAGAACGATGTGCCCGTAGCTCAAACAGGATAGAGCATAAGACTCCGGATCTTAAGGTTGGGGGTTCAAATCCCCCCGGGTGCGCCATAGATGAAAGAACCCGATAGTGTTGCTAAGATTGCAGACTCCGTGCTTAAAGATGCGGGACTGGGGAAGGCTGTTGAGCTATGGAGCATATACGCGGTTTTAAAAGATATATTTGCAAAAGAGATTGTGGAAAATATGAAAATAGTTAGTTTATCAAACGGATTGCTCAAAATAAGGGTGCCCTCTTCTTCGTGGGCACAGGAGTTGTCTTTCTTCGAAGAAAAGATGGTTGAGAAAATAAACGAATCGGCAGGAAAAAACCTTGTTAGGCAAATAAGATTTACCGAGGTGTAGTTATGCCTGATGACAAAGACAAGATCAGCAGTTCGGATGAGAGACTCGATGCTGCATCGGAGAGCGCCGCAACCAAAAGCATATCCGAAAAAACCTGGGAAGACGATGACGATTGGATGGAGGACCCAAGCGGTATAAACCCCGGTTGCTGAAAGTTGCTGTTAAAAATAGGAGAGTTACAAAAATGAAAAGGTTATTTGTGATTTTAGCAGGGAGTGTGCTGATTTTATCAAGCTGCTCAAGCAATAAAAAAATTGTGCCGACAGAGCAAGAAAAAAGCGCATACGAATGGTATAATGAGGGTATCCAGCAGTATATTGACCACGACTATGAGGATGCAGAGCACTCTTTGGATATGGTAAACGAGCAGCACCCCGGTAGTGTATATGCCAAAAGGGCTATGCTTGCTTTGGGCGATGTTTATTTTTCAAAAGGCGAATATATACTCGCACGGGACTACTATAAAAGATTTGTTAAGTTATACCCTACGGATAAAAATATTGTCTATGCAAAATATAAGATAGCCTTGAGTTATTATAAATCAAGAAACGGCTATAAGTTAGATGAGACTCCCGCAAGACTTGCTTTGGAAAAATTTCTTGAGTTATTAAGGCAATATCCGAATAATCCATATACGGAGAAAATATACACATATATTACCAATTGTGCTGTAGAG
This sequence comes from Desulfurellales bacterium, assembly GCA_027035575.1. GTDB lineage: Bacteria > Campylobacterota_A > Desulfurellia > Desulfurellales > Hippeaceae > S144-51. The sequence continues at coordinate 2,779 of JALVUQ010000021.1, forward strand.
ATATATAAACACGAACTTTTTGTGGCTAAGTTTTATGCCGATTTAGACCATTTTAAGGCTGCGAAAAATCGACTTGATTATATGTATAAACACTTTAAAAATGTTAAATTTAACGATGAGATGCTCTACCTTTTAGGAAGGGTTTATTGGCATCTCGGCAAAAAGAACGAGGCAAAAGAATTTTTTGCTCAACTTAAAAAACTCTATCCTGACAGTGAATATGTAAAAGAAATACCGTAGATGAAAACAAAAAAAATAGTAAACAGAGAAATTATAGAGCTGATCGGTTTCGTACTTAAAAACTCCGATATGCTTGAACCTCAGTGCGATGTGTTCGAAAAAGAGGGAAAATTTTATGTTGATTTGGAGATTGCCGGTTTGGATGAAAATAACTTTAAAATAGATGTATTTGAAAACAGCATTGCGGTTTTGGGCGTAAAGAAGAAAAATTCCGTGGACAACGCCAGATATGTAAGGGCGGAGCGTATATTCGGGACGTTTAAAAAGACCGTGGATTTTCCTGTGTCTATAAGAAATATAGATAGTGTGAGCTATAAAAAAGGAATATTAAGAATAGTAGTTAACAAGGGGTGATGGATTTATGGATAATTTGGAGACGATGAAAATAGACGAAGAGATGGACTTGCCGGAATCTCTGCCGGTTTTGCCTTTAAGAGATATAGTTGTATTTCCTTATATGATTATGCCGCTTTTTGTGGGAAGGGATTTTTCAATCAAGGCTATAGACGAAGCCCTGTCGAAAGACAGAATGATAGTGACGCTGACACAAAAAATTCCCGATGAGAACAATCCCAAAGAGGACGATTTATACCACACGGGAACGGTGTGTTTGATACTTAGAATGCTGAAAATGCCGGACGGCAGGGTGAAGATATTGACACAGGGCTTAAAAAAGGTCAGGGTTAAAGACTTTAAACAGATGAGCCCTTATATTGAAGCCGAAATAGAAGAGCTTCACGATATACTGCCGGATACCGAAAAAGACAATATGGAAGTTGAGGCTTTGATGAGGACTGTTAAAGAGCAGCTTCAGCAGCTTGTGGCTTACAATAAGAACATACCCAACGACATAGTCGTGATAGCAAATAATATAGACGAGCCGGATAAATTTACGGACATAATAGCGAGCAACATACAGCTTAAAACCGATGTGGCTCAAGGGCTTTTGGAGCTTCCCTATGTCGGAGACAGACTGAAAAAACTCAATGAGATATTGGATAAGGAGCTGCAGCTTCTCGCTTTGCAGACAAAGATACAAAACGAGGCAAGAGAGGAGATATCCAAGACCCAAAAGGAGTATTTTTTAAGGGAGCAGATGAGGGCAATCAAAAAGGAACTTGGCGAAGGCGACGGGTCGGATGAAATAGAGGAGCTAAAAGAGAAAATCAAGAAGGCTAAAATGCCTTCAATTGCCTTAAAAGAGGCTAAAAAGCAGCTTTCGAGGCTTTCAAAGATGCATCCCGATTCTGCCGAAGCAAACGTTATTAGAACATATCTCGATTGGATGATTGCAATGCCCTGGAGCAAAACATCAAAAGAGAAAATTAACATAAAAGAGGTTGCCAAAATCCTTGATGAAGACCACTACGACATAAAAGATGCAAAAACGAGGATACTTGAATACCTCTCTGTGAAAAAGCTAAAAAAGGATATGAAAGGACCCATTCTTTGCTTTGTCGGACCTCCGGGCGTGGGTAAAACATCTTTGGCAAAATCCATTTCAAGAGCCATAAACAGAAAACTTGTAAGGATTTCTCTCGGCGGAGTGAGAGACGAGGCGGAGATAAGGGGGCACAGAAGAACGTATGTCGGCGCCCTGCCCGGCAGGATTATTCAAGGGTTAAAACAAGCCGGCGTTAAAAATCCTGTTTTTGTGCTTGATGAGGTCGATAAACTCGGAAGAGATTTTAGCGGAGACCCTTCAAGCGCACTGTTGGAGGTGTTAGACCCGGAACAAAACAGCGAGTTTGAAGACCACTATCTAGGCGTTCCGTTTGATTTGTCCGAGGTATTTTTCATAACGACGGCAAATACAACAGAAACCATACCGTCTCCGCTGCTTGACAGGATGGAGGTTATTCGACTTTCGGGATATACGGTTGATGAGAAGATGAAAATTGCAAAAAGATACATTATTCCCAGACAAACCAAAGAGCAGGGGCTTGAGCCTTACAACATAAGATGGACGGACGGGGCAATAAGGAAGGTTATAGAAAGTTATACCAAAGAGGCGGGTGTTAGAAATTTGGAAAAAACCGTCTCCAAGGTTTTGAGGAAGATAGCGAGACAGATAGCCGAGGGTAAAAAGATAGAGTCTATGACAATAACATCAAACTTACTGCAAAAATATCTCGGTGTTCCCTATTTTACCGTCAGCGAGATGCTCGATAGGGATTATGTGGGAATAGCCACGGGACTTGCCTGGACGGCTGTCGGCGGAGCGGTTTTGTTTATTGAGGTTGCAAAGGTTAAAGGAAGCGGAAAGCTGATGTTGACCGGTTCGTTGGGTGATGTTATGAAGGAGTCGGCTCAGGCTGCCGTTACGTTTGCAAGAAGCAAATACGATATGCTTAAACTTGAGGAAGATTTTTACCAAAGATACGATTTGCATATACACGTTCCCGAAGGTGCAACTCCAAAGGACGGACCGTCTGCGGGTATTACCATTGCAACGGCTATAATTTCCTGCTTATCGGATATTCCCGTTAAAAACAGTGTTGCTATGACAGGGGAGATAACGCTTACCGGACGTGTACTGCCGATAGGTGGATTGAAAGAGAAAACTTTGGCGGCGTTAAGAGCAGGCATATACGATATTATAGTGCCTTATGAAAACAAAAAAGATGCAAGTGAGATAGAAAATCAAATTAAGTCCAAAAAACTGAAGTATCATTTTGTTAAAAATATGGAAGAGGTTCTCAAACTTGCGCTCACAAAACCGTTGTAAAATAAAGTGAAGTTCGAGTCGTTTCTTGCCCTTAAATATATAAAATCCAAAAAGACGGAGAGGTTTATATCCTTTTCGTCTTTCATATCCATAGCCGGCATTATACTCGGTGTTGCCGCTTTGATTATAGTTATGGGTGTAATGAACGGTTTCGATAACGAGCTTGAACAGAAGATTATCGGCGTCAATCCCCACGTTTTTATCAAAAATTTTTCCGGTGTTTTTGAGTACAACCCTGTGTTTGTAAAGAAGATAAAAAAGCTTTCTGGAGTTAAGTATGTTTACCCGCTATTGACCATGCAGTGTATTGTAAGTTCGGATAGGTTTTCAAGCGGCGGCATATTAAACGGTATTAAAATAGCAAACAGCGGTGAGTTGAAAAAGTATATAAAAGGCAAAACCGACGGGGTTGTTGTGGGTTCCGAGCTCTTAAAAATAATAGGCTTACGAGTCGGAGACAAAATAAGAATAACTCTGCCGTTTGGTAAGGTTACGCCGTTTGGATTTGCTCCGTTGTCTTTTGTTGCCAAAATAACCGGTATATTCAAATCTGGTATGTATGATTACGACACCACATTTGTTTATATTCCCATAAAAGAGTTGTGGGCGAAGACCGAAATGAAAAACAAAATCAACACAATAGCCATAATTTTAAAAGACCCGTATAGGGCAAAACAATTTTCAAATATGCTTGTAAGGTATCTTAAGCCGGGATTCTATGCTTCAAACTGGATTGATTTAAACAGCAATTTCTTCAGTGCGCTTAAGTTGGAGAAACTTGCTATGTTTGTTATTTTGATGCTGGTCATTCTTGTTGCTGCGTTTAACATAACCAGCTCTTTAATGATGCTTGCGATGGAGAAGGTTAAGGATATGGCTGTGTTGATGGCTTTCGGTGCCACAAAAAGAAACATTAAAAACATATTTTTAAAACAAGCCGTTATTATAGGTTTTGTAGGGGTTCTGCTCGGTGATTTTTTGGGGCTGCTTTTGAGTTTTTTGTTGAGCAAATACCATTTTATCAAACTGCCGAGCAGTGTTTACTACATAAATACCATACCGGTTGACATAGGTTTTACATATGTGGCTGTGATATCGATTTCGGCTTTTTTGCTTGTGATTCTGGCAAGTCTGTATCCTGCAAAAAAGGCGGCGGGCGTTGATATAGTTGAGGTGTTGAGACAGTGATGCTGAGGGCTGTTGATATATATAAATCGTTTTTTAGCGGCAGTAAAACCATAGAGGTTTTATCAGGCGTTTCCTTATCTATAGAAAAAGGCGAGATGGTTGCTTTAATGGGTGTATCGGGCAGCGGAAAATCGACTCTTATGCATATATTGGGTTTGATAAACAAGCCCGATAGAGGAGATATTTACATAAGAAAAGAGAGGATTGATTTTAGCGATAAAGAGGAGCTTGCAAGAAAACGTAATCTTACAATAGGCTTTGTGTTCCAATTTTACTCACTCATCGGCGAGTTAAATGTTATTGAAAACGTTATGGTTCCCGGTATGATAAAAGATTCTCAGGCTGACATCCTCAAAGCTAAGCGTCTGCTTGATTTGGTCGGATTTTCGTCTTCTATGTATGATAAAATGATATACAAACTCTCAGGCGGAGAGATGCAGAGAGTTGCACTTGCAAGGGCGTTGATGAACGACCCCGATATTATCATTGCGGATGAGCCCACGGCTAATCTTGACAAAACCAGTTCAATAGATATAGTTACATCTATGAGAGATATAAACTCATCTAAGAAAACAACCTTTATTATAGCTACTCATAACGAAGAGGTGGCGAATATGTGCGACAGAATATTGTTTTTAAGCGGAGGAGTAATAAGTGAAAAAAACCATTAAACTGATAGTGTTGTTCGTTTTGATATTTTCCGTTAACGCTTTCTCAAAAACTATCGTTTCCATAGGTGTGGAAGGCACGGTAAGAAGCGATAAAGCCACGGTTTTGAGCGTGGTCAAAAGCAAGGTTGGAACAAATATAAATTTAAAAACAATAGATGAGGATATAAAAAACATATACGCCTTAGGGTTTTACAAAACCGTCAGTGCCATTGTGAAAAATCAGGAAGGCGGATACGAACTGATATATAAGGTTGTGGAAAAACCCTCTGTCAGGTTTATAACATTTGTAGGCAATGACGAGATATCCGATAAAAAACTGCAAAAAGCCTTAAAGATAAAGCCGTACAATATTTTAAATAAAAATCTTATAAATCAAACCATAAACCAAATGATGGGTATGTATGCCTCAAAAAGTATGTTTTTAACGAGAATAACATATAAAATCAAACCTGTGGAAAACAATCGAGTCGATATAGAGTTTGATATAAAAGAAAGCAAAGAAACCGTTATCAGGGATGTTAATATAATAGGAAACAAGCATATTGACACCGATGATTTGCTGAGTGATTTAAGCAATCACAGAAAAAAGGGTCCCTATATTTTAACCTTTTTGCCGTGGTTTTACACGGGTAAATTGAGAATCAACGATTTGGAAAGTGACGCTCAAAAGATAAGAGACCAATATCTCTCCAAAGGTTATCTTGATGTGGACGTAAAGGGTCCTTTGGTAAATGTTGAGCCGGATACCGGAAACGCACACATAGACTTCTCTTTGAAAGAGGGAAAGCAGTATATATTGAAATCGGTGAAATTTAAGAATATAGCGCCGTTTAAAGCAAAGCAGTTAAGAAAGGTTATGAACCTTAAAGTAAACAAACCTTTTAATATTGTAACGTTGAGGCGCGATATAGAAAAGATTACCGATATGTACGGCGACAAAGGGTATGCTTTTGCGGATGTTAATCCGAGAATAATCAAAAAGAAAAATGATGCTTATCTGACACTAATAGTGAATAAAGGACCTTTGGTTTATATCAACAGGATAACAATAGTCGGTAACACAAAGACCCACGACAACGTTATAAGAAGAGAGCTCAGACTAAAAGAGGGGGATTTGTATTCAACAAGCAAAATAAGGCGCTCAAGGCAAAAGATTATGAACCTGAACTTTTTTAAGAGCGTTAAAATATCGACAAAACGGGTGGGTAAAAACAGGGTTGATATGAAGGTAGCCGTAGAGGAAAAACCGACAGGTATGTTGTCATTTGGTTTTGGGTACGGTTCATACGATAAGATTAGCGCTCAGGCTTCCGTTTCCGAGCAGAACCTTTTCGGCAGCGGAATCTACGGCAAACTGTCAGCCAATGTTAGTGCCAAGACAGCTCTTTTTGATTTACACCTTGTTAATCCTTGGGTTGACAACAGGCCTATATCTGCGGGAATTGATATATTTCATCAGGAATACGAAGGGTATGACTATACGCACAGGTCAACGGGTTTTGTTGTTACGGTTGCAAAGCGTTTTTGGGACGACGATTTATCAGTAGGTTCCGGGTATTCTTTGACTTTTGATAAGATTGCTCTTGATACGGACTATCCCGGATATTATTTGGAACAGGAAGAGGGCAGCTATTTAGAAAGTGCTGTTATACCTTTTATAAAATACAACACCTTGGATAACAACATATTTCCTACAAGCGGCATAAAAGCTTCAAACAGCTTGAGAATAGCAGGCCTCGGCGGGGATAGAAAGTATGTGAAAAACGTTCTGTTTGGCGAATACTTTCACAGGCTTCCGTTAGACCTTATCGGTCATATAAAAGGAGAGATAGGATATGCAAGCGGATTTGGCGGTAAGGAGGTTCCTGTAAACAGGAGGTTTTTCTTGGGCGGCATAAACAACTTGAGGGGCTTTGATACGGCAACTGTTTCTCCTGAGGATGCAGACGGCAATTATATCGGAGGAAACAGAGAAATGTATGCATCCGGCGAGATTATATTTCCTATATTGAGTTCACTTAAATTCTACGGTGTTTGTTTTTATGATATAGGAAATTCCTGGCTTGGTGGGTATGATTTCTCAGATTTAAGAGAGGATGCCGGTGCGGGTATCAGGTGGATATCACCGCTTGGACCTGTCAGAGTTGAGGTAGGTAAAAATCTCTCTCCGAGGGACGGTGAGAAGACAACGGTGTTTCAATTTTCTATGGGAGCACTGTTTTAATAAATTTAGGAGGATGGTTTAGTGAAGAAGATTTTTGTAATTTTATTTGTTGTTTTGTTTAGTATGGTTGGCATAAAGGCTTTTTCTTCCACTATAGCTGTGGTTGATTTGGGCAAGGTTATGTCGAATTCTCAGGCGGGTAAAAACGCCAAAACCCAGATAGATAGTTTGATTGCAGCAAAAAAGATGGTTATCAACAGAAAGATAGAAGACATTAAGTCAATAGCCAAAAAACTTCAAAATAAAAAAATAAGTAAGGCTCAAAAAAAGAAAGAAACTGATTTATATGAGAACAAAATCAGGGACTTACAGCAGTATAAAGCAAGTGCGGCTCAGGAGATAAGAGAAAAGGAGAATAAACTTTCTAGTAAAATGATAAACGATATTGTAAAGATTATAAAAAAGTATGCCGTTAAGCATAACATCGATGCTGTGTTTGAGACCGGCAGGGGAATTAACGTTATATACTGGAATGACAAACTGGATATAACAAAAAAGATAACACAGCTTTACGATAAACAATATTCCTCGAAAAAATAGGGGTAAACATTGAAGGTAAAAGATATTGCTCTTTACTTAAACGCAGAGGTTAAAGGAGACGGCGAGATAGAGATAAACGGTTTGAGCTCCATAGAAAAAGCCTCACCTTCGGATTTGACATTCTTATCCAATAAAAAATACGAGAAGTTTTTATCAACCACAAAAGCCGGGTGTGTGCTTGTAGGGAAAGATACGGATATATCCGACTATAACAAAACCTTTATTGTCTGCGATGATGCCTATCTGTGTTTTGCAAAGATAGCCCAAGCTATGTACGGTACGAAAAAGGGTGTTGATAAAATAAGCGACAAAGCGTCTGTTGATAATAGTGCCGTTATAGATAAGAGTTGTTTCATAGACGATTTTGTTGTGATTAAAGGTGGCTGCAAGATTGGTAAAAATACCGTTATTATGCCGTTTGTGTATATAGGAGAAAATAGCGTTATCGGAGATAACTGTATCATATATCCTTCGGTTACAATCAGAGAAAGAAGCATTATCGGAAACGAGGTTATAGTGCATTCCGGAACGGTTATAGGAAGCGACGGGTTCGGTTATGCAAAATCAAAAAACGGCAAGCATATAAAAATTCCTCAGGTCGGTAATGTTATTATAGAAGACAGGGTTGAGATAGGTGCTAATGTTGCCATAGACAGAGCCGCTTTGGACAGTACAATAATCAAAAGCGGGACAAAAATAGACAACCTTGTTCAAATTGCCCACAACGTAGAAATAGGCGAGGACTCTATTATTATAGCACAAACAGGTATCTCAGGCTCTACAAAGATAGGCAAGAATGTGATTTTAGCAGGTCAAAGCGGCATAGCCGGACATCTAAAAATAGCCGATAATGTTATCATAACGGCAAAATCAGGTGTTAACTCGACTATTAGAAAACCGGGGGCTTATAGCGGAGCACCTGTTTTCGAGCATAGGAAATGGCTAAGAAGCAGCGCCGCTTTTTCGAGATTGGGGGATATGTATAAAAAGGTTCTTGAGCTTGAAAGAGAGATTGAGGAGTTGAAAAAGAGATGATGAATATAGAAGAGATTAAAAAAATACTGCCGCATCGTTACCCTTTTTTATTGGTTGACAGGGTTATCGATTATGAAAGAGGAAAATGGATAAAGGCAATAAAAAATGTAACGGTAAACGAGCCGTTTTTTATAGGGCATTTTCCAAACAATCCGGTTATGCCGGGTGTGCTTGTTGTTGAGGCTATGGCTCAAGCAGGCGGTATATTGTCTTTTTTATCTTTGAGCAAAGAGGAGTTTGAAGCTTCTATCGGCGGTAAAAAGACTGTCTATTTTATGGGTGTTGACAAGGTAAAATTCAGGAAGCCGGTTGTGCCGGGAGACAGACTTGATATGAATGTTGAAATAATTAAGTACAGAATGAAGGTTTGGAAGATGCAGGGCAGATGCTTTGTTGATGATAATCTTGTAGCTGAAGCCGTTATGATGGCAAAACTTGATTGAAACGGAGTAAAAAATGAATAATATTCACCCTACGGCTTTAATAGATAAGGGCGTTGAGCTTGGCGACAATATTGTTGTAGGTCCCAATGTTTGCATTAAAAGCGGAGTAAAAATAGGAGACAATACCCACATAAGCTCCAACGCATATATAGATTCCTACACGACAATAGGAAGTAACTGCAGAATTTTCCCATCTGCCGTTGTCGGAACGATACCGCAGGATTTAAAATTCAAAGGGGAGTTTAGCGAGCTTATCATAGGCAATAATACTACCATACGTGAGTTCTGTATGATAAACAGGGGAACAAAGGGTGGCGGCGGAGTTACGAAAATAGGAGATAATGCTCTTATTATGGCGTATGTTCATATTGCACACGACTGTATTTTGGGTAACGGAGTTATAGTTGCCAATGCGGTTCAGTTTGCCGGTCACGTAGTTGTGGAAGACAATGCCGTTATAGGCGGAATGAGTGCTATTCATCAATTCGTAAGAATAGGTAAATTGGCTATGGTCGGCGGGATGAGCGGTATTCCTCTTGATGTTGCTCCGTTTTGTTTGGCTACGGGCAACAGGGCTCGTTTAAGCGGGCTTAATCTCGTTGGCTTGAAACGCGCGGGGTTCTCTTTTGAGGAGATAAATGCACTTAAAGAGGCATACAGGACGATATTCAGAAAAAATCTGAAGTTCAGAGATGCTTATGAGAAACTCAAAGACAGTCCATACAAATCAGTCATACATTTAATAGAATTTTTGGACAACTCGTCAAGAGGTTTCTGCAGGGACAGATGAATGTTCTGATTGTAACAGGAGAAAAATCCTCCGAAAATTATGCATCCTTACTTGTTGACGCCCTGCTGTCCATAGATAAAAATATAAAACTTTATAGCTTGTGTTCAAATATTCTAAATAAAAAAACGGTTAAAATAGGTGATTATAGGGATATATCCACAATCGGCGTTAAAGAGGCGGCAGGCATAGTAGGCAAAGCTGTGAAATTACTGTCGAAGGTTAAAACATCTCTGGTTGAAAATAACGTGGATATGGTTATTTTAATGGATTTTCCGGAGTTTAATATGAGAATGGCAAAGTTTGCCCATAAACTCGGAATAAAGGTTGTTTATTACATATCCCCACAGGTGTGGGCTTGGAGGGAGTATAGAACGAAAGCTCTTTTTAAGTACAGCGACCTTGTTATACCTATTTTACCTTTTGAGAAAACATTTTTTAACCTTAGAGGGATTGAAAAAAGCAAGGTTTCATACTTCGGACATCCTCTCGTTGACCTTTTGCATAATAAACTCAACAAAGATGTAAAGACAGAAAACAGAATACTGATAATGCCTGGCTCAAGAAAAACGGAGATTGAGCACAACGCAGAGGTTATGCTTCAATCCGCCAAACTTCTAAAAGAAAATTTAAGAAATTTTGAGTTTGTGTGGGCTTTGCCTGACAACATATCTTTTGAGTATGCCAAACAATTTTTAGAAGGCTTTGATTTTATAAAGATAGAAAGAGACTCGCACTCTTTGATGCAAAGTTCCTATTTCGGTATTTTAAAAAGCGGTACCACAACGCTCGAAGCCGCTATGTTGGGGCTTCCTATGGTTGTTGTTTACAGGATTTCCAAAACAAGTTACTCTTTGGGCAAGCTGCTTATAAGAGGTGTAAAATACATATCTTTGCCAAATCTGATTGCAGGCGATAAAATCGTTGAAGAGTTGGTGGGAAGCAATATAACAAGCGAGCAGATAGCTGTGAAGTGTTTGGATGTTTGCAAAAATAAGGACAGATACGAAAAACTGAAAGAGAGATTAAAGGGCATTGCTTGTGTCCTCGGTGAATATCCGGTTACGCCAAAAATAGCTCAAAAAATTTATTCCATAATATGAAGTCTTTTTTTATTTATCTGATATTGAGATTTTACAGACTGTTTATAAAGATAAAAATAGAGCGTGATTTTGACGTTGAGAACTATCCCTCTTCTTTGATATTTGCTTTCTGGCATGAAATTATACTGTTTTTGCCCTTTGCAGCTCCGAAAAAAAGGGATATATCCATACTGATAAGCACCCATAGAGACGGACGACTTGCAAGCGACGTGATAAAGTACTTCGGGCTCGGCAATATAGGAGGCTCAAGCAACAGAGAGCCTACAAAAGCGTTTTTGGAAATGCTGAAATTTATAAAAAGCGGAAAAGATGTAGGTATAACTCCCGACGGTCCGAAAGGACCAAGAAGGAAGTTAAAACAGGGTGTCGTTGAGCTTGCATATTTAAGTAAAAGCCCCGTTGTGGTGGTGCTGTGTAAAGTCTCAAGAAAGTGGCGCGCTAACAGTTGGGATAAAATGATTATACCAAAACCTTTTTCCACCGTTACGTTTCGCTTTTTAAAACCTATTTTTGTTAAGGATAAGAAAGAGTTTGAAGAAAAATCCGAGCTAATCGAGAATAGGCTAAATGAATACTGAAGAGATAAAAAAGATACAAAAGATACTTAAAGTTCCTCTTTTTGTTCCGTCGCTTTTTTACGGAGGGATAGTTAATGCAAGGAATTTCCTATATGACAAAAAGGTGCTTAAAACATCGGAATTTAAGAACATAAAGGTGATAGGGGTTGGAAATATAGCCGTAGGCGGAGTCGGTAAAACCCCCGTTGTTATTAAATTGGCGCAAGCTTTATCGCGCACCGGAAAGGTTTGTGTGATAACCGGTAACTACCCGACAAAGGATAAGCGTGTTAACGTTGTTTCAATCTACGGCAATGTGTTTAAAAAGCCGCCTGCCATTCCCGATGAAGCCTATATGATAGCAAAAAAAACCGATGCTGCGGTTATATCGTCAAAAAGCAGAAAGGCTGCCGTTGAACTTTCAATAGGTTTGAGATGCAGATATGTAATTCTCGATGATGCTCTTCATAAGAGGAACATAAAAAAGGATGTTGAAATATGTGTTGTGGATAAGAATAAGCCGTTTGAAGACGGACTCTATCTGCCTGCCGGAATGCTAAGGGATGCAAAGAAATCCATAAACAGGTGTGATTTTGTTATTTGTATGGACAAAGAAAGAAATACGAAAACTTCTAAGGCGGTGCCGAACTGCCGAGATGCTTACTTAAAACCTACGGGCTTATTTAATAACAGGCAAAAAAAGGTCGAAAATGTGAAAAGCGTTTTTGCGTTTTGCGGAATAGGAAACCCTGTCGGATTCTTAAAAAGCCTTGAGGATTACGGTCTGAACGTTAAGGGGTTTAAATTTTTCAAAGACCACAAAATATACTCAAAAAAAGAGATGGAATTGCTGTATGGGTTGAAAAAAGAAAAAAACGCCGAAATTTTGGTTACAACATATAAAGATTTTGTTAAAATGGAAAACGAGGATATTTACTATCTCGATGTCGAGCCGATTATTGAAGGTTTTGATGAGATTACGGAAAGGATTATATGAATAAAACAGTTGTTAAAAGATTGTTTGAATATTTAAGACCGTTTATCGGACGTCTGATTTTCTCGTTAGTATGTATGATAGCTGTCGGCGGTTTATCAGCTTTGGCTGCATATCTTATAAAGCCTGCTCTCGATGATATTTTTATATCAAAAAATAAGCATATGCTCTTAATTTTGCCCTTTGCGATAGTTGCAACATATTTTTTCAAAGGGCTTTTTACATATCTTCAGGGGTATCAAACCCACTACATATCCGAAAAGATACTTTTTAACATAAGAAATCAACTATTTGACCATATATTGTATCTGCCTACCAAATTTTTCGACAAATATCACAGCGGAGAGCTGATGTCCAGACTTCTAAATGATACGGAGCAGGTTCAAAACAGCATTGCAACGGTTATACCGAATACCATAAGAGAATCGTTTAAGATAGCTGGTTTGCTGGTTGTGCTTTATATAAACAACTGGAAGCTCGCCATGGTTGCCACGATTGTTTTTCCCATGGCGGGTTATCCCTTAATTCACTTCGGACGAAAGATGAAAAATCTGGGTAAAAAAAGGCAGCTTTCCATAGCTGGTTTGACGACCCTGATTCAAGAAGCCTTAATAAACATAAGATTAATAAAAGCATTTGCAACCGAGTCGAGGGAGTCGGGAACGTTTGAAAAAGAGAGTGACGATTTTTTAAATATAAAACTTGCAACGATAAAGATAGACGAAATGACAAGCCCGTTAATGGAGTTTATAGGCTCTTTGGGTATAGCGTTTTTGATATGGACAGGCGGTATGCTGGTTTTTAAAAACGAGATAACCGTAGGTGGATTTTTCTCTTTTATTGCCGCTTTGTTTATGATGTATAAACCCTTTAAAACAGTGGCAAAAGCCAATAATCTGATAAATACGTCCATTGCTTCGGTGGAGAGAATTTTTGAAATAATAGATATGGAGAAAGAGACGGTTAAATCCGGTAATATAGAGTTTACCGGTGTGAAAGAAAGCATAAAGTTTAATGATGTTTCGTTTAAGTACCCGGATACAGATGATTATGCGATAAAAAATATAAATCTTGAAATTAAGCGCAAGACAACGGTTGCATTTGTAGGTGAAAGCGGCGGAGGAAAATCTACGATTCTTGAGCTTGTACCGAGATATTACGATCCAAACCAAGGAACAATTACCATAGACGGAATAGATTTAAGAGATTTTGACCTTCAATCGTTAAGAAGAAAAACGGCTATAGTCTCGCAGAGAATAATGTTGTTTAACAGAAGCGTTAAAGAGAATATCGCATACGGGATGGATAATTTGAGTGAAAAAGAGATTATGGAGGCAGCAAAAGCCGCCTATGCGCACGACTTCATTATGAAACTTAAAGACGGGTATGATACTAATATTCAGGAGCAGGGCATAATACTTTCCGGCGGTGAAAAGCAGCGTATAGCAATTGCGAGAGCTATTGTGAAAAACCCGGATATTCTAATATTGGATGAGGCAACAAGTGCCCTTGATTCGGAATCCGAATACATAGTTCAAAAGGCTTTAAAAAATCTTATGAAAAACAGAACGGTTTTAATGGCTGCACACAGGATTTCAACGGCTATATCGGCTGATAAAATTGTGGTTATCAAAAACGGTACTATTGTGGATATGGGCTCTCATCACGAATTGATAGAGAGATGCGCATACTACAAAAAGCTGTGCGACATACAATTATCGGATGATTTTTCTATATAATGCTATTTTTTTAATACTTCTCATAGTGTTTTTTCCTGCTATTGTTGTTAAGTGTATCTTTGACAAACGTTTCGGATATAAAATAAAGGACAGATTTTTCCCGTCGTATAAAATAGAAGAAAGCGGCTATATGCTGTTTCACGCATCGAGTTTCGGTGAAGTGAAAACAATATTAAACGTTGTTGATGATTTTGAAAAGCAACTTGAGAAAAAATCTGTTTTTAGCGTTTTTACGGATACGGGTTATAAGTTTGTTAAAAACAGGAAGGCTTTTATAATGCCCGTTGATTTCTATCCTATATACGGTAAAATTTTTTTAAAACTCCCTGATTTAGCACTATTTTTTGAAACTGAACTTTGGCCTTCTTACATATCTTTTTTAAAAAACAGGGGTGTCAAACTTATTCTTATAAACGCCAGGATGTCAGATAAAAGCTTCAGACTTTACAGGCTGTTTTCTTTCTTATTCAAAGAAGTTATAAATAAGTTTGACTTGATTATAGCCAAATCTGAAAAAGATGCCGAACGTTTCGGATTTTTTAGCGATAAAGTTACGGTGTGCGGCAATTTAAAACAGGTTAAGACTCCTAAAACCGTGTCTGATAAGGAAAAAAAAGCGCTGCTTGAAAGATTTTCAATACAAACCTCAAAACCCGTATTTACCTTTGGCAGCGTTCATAAAGAAGAGGTTGATTTTGTTAAACAAGCCGTATCCGTTTTAAAGAAAGAGTTTTTTATCGTTGTAGCTTTGAGGCACAGCGAGGATTCGGATGTTTTTTATGAAAAATTAAAGAGTTTTTTGAATATAACCAAGAGGTCTGAAGGGTTAATGCCCAAAGAGGTTCTTTTGCTTGATACAATGGGTGAGCTTGAAGATGTGTATAAAATAAGCGATATTGTTTTTATAGGGGGCAGCACGCATAAAACCCTAAAAGGTCATAATCCGATAGAGCCGCTTGTGTATAATAAATTTACAATTATAGGAAACAGTGTTGAGAGCTTTCAAAATGAGGTTGACATCCTTACAAAAAAAGGGCTGTTAAGGGTTGTATCGAGTGCCGAGGAGCTTGAAAAAATATCGTTTGAGTATTTACGAAATAAAATAAATATAGATTCGTCGAAATATTTTGAAGATTTTTCAAAAATTTCTGATTGCTACATTAAACAATTAAAAAAATATAAAAAATAAATTAATATTTTTCTTGCATTGCAGAATAAATTAGTTTATGATTAGCTTACTTTAGAGTCACACAATTCGAGCCTCACTCCCCCAAGTGAGGCCTCCCCCCC
>JALVUQ010000022.1 GCA_027035575.1 Desulfurellales bacterium
GCAGAAAAGGTTATTTACGGATATACCATAATAAACGACGTAACGGCAAGGGATTTACAGTTTAGCGACGGTCAATGGGTAAGAGCAAAGAGTTTTGATACTTTTTCACCCATAGGACCGTTTATAGCTAAGGATATAGACCCGTCAAACTTGAGGATACAAACTCGATTAAACAAAGAGATAAAACAGGACTCAAATACATCCGATATGCTCTTCAATGTGTATCAACTGGTATCTTTCATATCAAACGTAATGACTCTTTTACCAGGAGATGTTATAGCAACAGGTACACCGAGGGGCGTGGGTGAGATGAAAATAGGAGATGAGGTTGAAATTTTTATAGAGAATATAGGCACTCTAAAAAACAGAATAGGAGGAGAAGAAAATGATTGAAGTAGCTGAAAGAATAAAAAAATTGCCGCCCTATCTATTTGCTGAGATTGACAGATTGAAAGAGGACGTAAGGAAAAAAGGCGTGGATATAATAGATTTGGGTGTCGGAGACCCGGATATACCAACCCCCAAGGAGATAGTTTTAGCTGCAAAAGAAGCGCTTGAGGATGCTAAAAATCATCAATACCCAAGTTACGTGGGTATGCTTGAATTTAGAAAAGCCGTTGCCGATTGGTACAAAAGCAGGTTCGATGTTGATATAAACCCTCAAAACGAGGTTGTCAGCTTGATAGGTTCAAAAGAGGGAATAGCGCATTTTCCTTTGGCTTTTATAAATCCGGGCGATTTTGCGCTTGTTCCCAGTCCCGGGTATCCTGTTTATCCTGTCAGTGTTATGTTTGCATCCGGCGAGGTGTATTATATGCCTTTAAAGGAAGAAAACTCGTTTTTGCCGGTTTTGGAAGATATACCTGAAGATGTTTTAAGGAAAACCAAACTGATGTTTATTGGATACCCGAATAACCCGACAAGTGCCGTGGCTGAGGAAGATTTTTATAAAGATGTGATAAAATTGGCAAAGAAATACGATTTTGTTGTTGCAAGCGACAATGCATATTCGGAAATTTGTTACGATAATTATAAACCGATAAGTTTTTTGGAGGTTGAAGGGGCAAAGGAAGTGGGAATAGAGTTTCATTCTTTATCAAAAACCTTTAATATGACCGGTTGGAGAATAGGTTTTGCCGTTGGAAACAGAGATGTGGTTAACGCTTTGGGAAAGGTGAAAACCAATATCGATTCGGGCATATTTCAGGCTATTCAGGTTGCCGGCACGTATGCGTTAAGTAACTCCGAAAAACTAAACAAACCCATTAGAGCCGTCTTCCAGGACAGAAAGGACAAGATGTCGGATGCCTTAAAAAAAGCCGGGTTTGAATTCAAAGAGCCTAAAGCAACATTCTATTTTTGGGTAAAGACGCCAAAGGGTTATTCATCTTCTGAATTCACAAAAAAACTTCTTGAAGAGAAGGGAATAGTTGTGACACCGGGTAACGGTTTCGGTGCGGCAGGAGAGGGATACTTTAGAATAAGCATAACAAATCCGAGGATTGAGGAAGCTGTTTTGAGGATAAAAAGCGCAGTTTAACGTTTATACGGTTTATTCAATCTAAAAATTATAAGAATACTGTTTTGGAGTAGTAATATATTTAAAAAAATTTGCAATTGAGTATGTTTTATGATACTGTCTTGACGTAATCGCAAAGAGTAACAGTGTGTATTTATTTTTTAATTTGTTTTGGCGGTATTTATGGGTTTCGACGTGCTGCTGAAGGCGCTTAAAAGTGCATCTATTTTGGGTGTATATATCTATCAGGATGAAGGTAAAATTGTCTTTGCCAACGAGGCTTTTCTCTCATTTTTAGGATACAAGGAAGATGAACTTATAGGCAGAAAGCTGCCGGAACTTTTGCAGGGCAGCGAAAAAGACATAGCCTTAAAAAATATAAAAAGGCGATTAAACGGAGAAGAATTTCCTTTTGAATACAGTACGATTTCTTATGTCACAAAATTCGGTAACTTAAAGCCTTCCTTGAATTTTGCATATACCATTGAATACGACAATAAACCTGCCGGTTTGGTTATATCTATCGATATACAGAAACAGAAAACATTTGAAGTTCTTTTTAAGAGCTTGTCGGAAATAAATCAATTGATTGTCAGATGTGAAAGCGAAACGGAATTGTTGGACTCAATTTGCGATATTTTGGTTGACAAAATAGGCTTCAAGCTTTCCGTTATCGGAAGCGTTACAAAAAAAGGTAAGAAATTTGAGATTAAAAGCATAAAAGGAAGAAACGGCATAGCCGATTACTTTAAGAAGGTTTCTCACTATATAGACGAAGCCTTGAAAAAAGGCACAGGTACAATAAGCGAGGCATACAAAAAGGGCGAAATAGTTTATTCGGAAAATGTTTTTGAAGACCCCAAAATGAAGGCGTGGGTTAGTGAGTTTAGAAAAAACAATATATATTCGGCTTGTTCCATACCTATCTTTAAAAACAATAACCTTGAATATATTTTGATTATCTACTCCGATACACCGTACAGATTTTCAAAAGAATATGTCCATATTTTAAAGGAACTGCAGCTTGATGTCTCCTTTGCATTGAAAAAGATGGAGGAAGAGAGAGATTTAAAACTTTTTGATAAAGCGGTAAACAGCACGTCAAACTGGGTTGTTATTACGAATAAAAACGGCAAGATAATTAAGGCAAACAGTGCGGTTGAAGATATTTCAGGTTATTCCTTAGATGAAATAATAGGTAAAAAACCGAGCATATTTAAATCCGGCTACCACGATGATAAGTTCTATAAAGAACTGTGGAATAAGATAAAAGAAGGAAAGCAGGAGAGATATTCTTTTGTAAACAGAGCAAAAGACGGTTCATTGTTCTATCTCGATTCTATCATTATACCGGTTATAATTAACGGTGAACTCTATAGGATTATAGATATTTCAAGGGATGTTACAACTCAAACTATTCAAAAAAGCAGGATAGAGCAGCTATCGAGTATGTACAAAACTCTCTCCAGTGTAAATGAAATGCTCCTAGAATCCTCAAATTACAAGGAAATCGTAAAGAAGCTCCCCGAGATAATTTTAAAGAATTTAAACTGTGAAGTTGTCTTTATTGTAGAAAAAGATAAAAAAGGCAAATTCAGCATAGCTTCAAGTGCTGTCTCAGCAAATAAATATGAAAATTATTTTAAAGAGGATGTTCTTAAAAACAAAAGAAGTTTAAGAAGAACACCGTTTTTTATGTCTGTGAAAGATGGTGCTGTCTATGTGGAAAACAGGATAAAAGATTCACGAAGGCTTGCCCCGTTTTACAGCCAGTCTGAACTTTACGGTTTCAACTCCTGTTTCAGCTTGCCGATAATAAAACAGGGCGAATCGGTAGGAGCACTTGTCGGTTTATTGAAAAAACCGGATGTTTTTGATTCTCAAATGCGGACACTGCTTGATAAACTGAAAGATAACATTCGTTATGCCTTAAACAAACTTGAAACTCAAAAATGGTTTAACATTATGTCTTACGCCGTCAATTCGGGATTTGATTTTGTGGTGATTACAGACAGTAATTTCAGGATAGTCTATGTAAATGAGAAAACAGAGGAGATATCCGGCTATTCAAGAGAGGAGATGATTGGAAAACATCACTCTATATTTTCATCAAAGTTATATGACAAACAGTTCATAATTGATTTTTACAAAACCCTCTCATCCGGTAGGATATTTTCCGGTGTTATGGCTTACAAAACGAAATCTTCCAAGATTATCAGAGCAATAATGAATATAATGCCTTTCAGAGTTAACGGTAAAGTGGAGTATTACATAGGAGTCGGAAAAGATATTACGAATGAGGTACACCTTCAGGAAACCGTTGAAGATGTCTTAAACCACGACCACGTAACCGGATTGTTAAACAGAAGAGCGTTTTTAAAGGGTGTGGAAAGGTTTCTTGAAAGGGCGAGATATGAAGATGATTTGGCTGCTTTGGCAGTTATCAATCCGATAGATTTTTCGTCCATCAACAAGGCTTTCGGGTTCGAGACCGGAAACGAGGTGTTAAAAGAGATTGCTGAAAGAATCACCTCCCAGCTTAGAGAGTACGATGTCGTTGCAAAATTGGAGTCTGATAAATTTGCCGTTTTCTTGAAAGATATTAAACACGAAGAGAACGTAATTTGGATATTGACCAAACTTATGGATACGCTCACAAAACAGTATAGGGCTGCAAAAAAAAGGATTAGCCTCTCCTTTAATATGGGGATAAGCCTTTATCCCAAAGACGATGTAGAATCCACCGGTCTTATTGAAAAGGCTATGCTTGCTTTGGTAGATGCAAAAGCCAAAGGGGAAGGCTCTTTGGGATTTTATAAGGTTGAGTTTGAAAAAGAGGCTATGCGCAAACTCGAATTGAGAAACAGCGTTAAAGATGCTTTGGCGAACAACGAGTTTATTTTGTACTATCAACCATATTTTAGCTCGACCGACAAAACCTTGGTTGGAGCAGAAGCCCTCATCAGGTGGAAAAAAGACGGTAAAATCATACCTCCTTTGGAATTTATACCTTTTTTGGAAGAAACAAAAATGATTACATCCATAGAAAAATGGGTTATGGAAGAGGTTTTGAGCA
>JALVUQ010000023.1 GCA_027035575.1 Desulfurellales bacterium
TCAGTTTACAAATACGCCCATTTAAGCGGAAAAGGTGCAAAACTTAAAACACTGGAAGCGGATGAAAAGAGAGTTGAGGTTTACGAAGGCAAATGGATAAGCCCTTTTGATATAAAAAAGGTTTTTAATGGCTAAACATTACGCTATTAAATGCCCAAACTGCGCTGCGCCTTTGGATATTTTAGGCGGTGGGAGAGTAAGCACGGTAACTTGCAGTTACTGCAACAGCGTAATTGATTTAAACAACCACTATAAGGTGCTTGCCAAATTTAATACCCGCAAACGCCCAAATACCCCTTTTGAGATAGGGATGAGAGGCGTAATTAAAGGCGTTGAGTGGACAATTATCGGCGTTGTTGTTTATAAAACGGAAGAGACGCCCTTTGAGGAGTGGAGCGAATTTTTTCTATATTCCCCGACACACGGCTACGCTTGGCTGGTTTACGAAAATTATCGGCTCTATTTTTCTAAAAGGGTGCGCGATTTCGATTTAATCAGCTGGCAAGAGAGAAAATCGGGTTCGGTTTTTTACCGCGGAGGGCACTATATAAAAAGCGAGCCTCTTTACAGTGTGCAAATAGAGTATGTCGAAGGAGCACTAACCTGGATTGCAAAGCAGGGTGAGCAAATTAAAGTTTGGGATTACGAAGGTGCCGGAGGCAGAACTTTAAGTATCGAAAAAAGCGGCGATGAATTGGAAGTTTACTTAACTGAAGCTCTGGATAAAAACGATATTTACAAAGCTTTTAACTTAAATTACAGCCCAAAAAGCTACAATGCAAACAGCGCTCTTGGATTTGAGCAAGAGGAGCCCCAAGAGGGAAAAAAGAGCGGTTCAAAAGCAGTAAAATGGGGTTTTTTGGCTCTTTTTGCAATTATTTTGTATATGAATATGATTTCCTTTACAACGCCTAAAACCGTTTTTAACTCTAAAATCGCTTCTAAAGAGTATAACGGCACATTTACCGTAAATTCAAGCGCTTTTATGACATCTATTGAGCTTTCTGGCTTGAAACTCGGTCAAAGCAGTGTAGAGTTTAATCTCTACAAAGATAAAAAAAGAGTTTTAACTATTAGTAAAAACCGCCTTATTTACATTAAAAAAGAGTTATTTAACTATTGGTATTACAGGTCGGTTAAAGTTATTTTATATCTTAAACTAGATAAAGGCAGATACAGTTTTAGCATTAAAAATAACGATTTAAAAGATTTAAAGGTTAAAATAAAGCAAAGAGTTATAAGACTAAAGTATCTTTTCCCGATGCTTCTTTTGTTAACAATTGCATTAATTGTGCTTGGTCTTGAATTTTTATACTCTTTTAGAGCAAAACAGGTATTGTATTACGGCGCCGTTTTAACAATTATTATAGGTTTTTTTGTTTCGTTAAATTTTTTGTTTTACCTCTTTGCATTTTTAATAATAATTGCCCTTCATCCAGAAATGGATTTAAATAAAGAGGCGAATGAATGGAGTGACGATGAGTAAAATTGTGCTTGCTCTTTTTACTGTTTTAAGCCTTTTGGCGATTTATTTTACCTATACGGGTGCGGGGCTTGAAGAGGTAAAACAAGAGAGCTTAAAAAGCTACAACTCTTATCACTCTAGCCGTATAGGCTCTTCCGGCGGATATTCAAACGGCGGATGGAGTTTTGGGAAATAGACTACTGATTAAAAAGGATAAATATGGAACAGATATTTTCGACTATTACTTACGCTTTTTTAGGTTTGCTAATCTTTCTATTGGCACTTGTGATAATGGAAGTTATTACCAAATTTTCGATAAGAAAAAAGGTAGTAGATGATGGCAATATCGCTTTGGCTATTGTTTTGGCTTCTATTATCGCCTCTTTGGGTATGATAATCTCTTCGGCAATTCGATAGCGTGGAAGTAAAAAATTACATTTTGGGCAAAGAGAGCGCCCTTCTTTTTGGCACATTTGTTATAGCAATATGCGGATTGGTTTATGAGCTTTTAGAGAGCACAATCTCTTCGTATCTGCTTGGCGATTCGGTTTACCACTTTTCGCTGATTATCGGGCTTTTTATGTCCTCTATGGGGCTTGGGGCTTGGCTGTCGCGCTATGTCAAAAAGCTAGAGCGCGCATTTGTGATGCTTCAGCTTTTTATCGCTCTTGTTGGGGGATTTTCGGCATTTGTGCTCTTTTACGCTTTTGCATATATCGATAATTACGAAGCATTTTTATATCTTATAACTGTTGTGCTTGGGGCGTTAATCGGTGCAGAGATTCCGCTGATTATTCGCATATTAAAAAACAGTTTTTCGCTCAAAAGCAATATCTCTAATGTCTTTACGCTCGATTATATCGGTGCGCTTTTTGCTTCGCTTCTTTTTCCGCTTATTTTGGTGCCTCAACTTGGATTAATGCAGACAAGCTTTCTCTTTGGCGGAATGAACCTGCTGGTTGGAGCGATGGCGTGGTATATTTTTAGAAAAAACTTGGGCAAAATGTATCTTGCGCCCCTCTTTCTTATCGGTTTAGCGCTTGGTGCAGGCTTTTTAAAGGCAAATGCCCTTAATAGTTTTATCGAAAACAAACTCTACAAAAACCGCATTATATACTCTAAGCAAACTCCTTATCAAAAAATCATAGTCACGGCGCACAAAGGGCGGGTGCAGTTTTACATAAACGGTGCGATACAGTTTGATACTATCGATGAATACCGCTATCACGAATCGCTGGTGCATCCTATTATGAATATGGTAAAACATCATACAAATGTGCTTATTATCGGAGGCGGAGACGGTATGGCATTGCGCGAAGTGTTAAAATACAGCGATATTAAGAAGGTAACGCTTGTCGATTTAGATTCTGCTATTACAGCGCTTTTCAAAACCCATCCGCTTCTTAGCAAGCTCAACCGGCACTCTTTTAACAGCCCCAAAGTCAAGGTAGTCAATATGGATGCCTGGAAGTTTTTAGAAAAGTCCAATACACTCTATGATGTCATTATCATCGATTTGCCCGACCCGAACAATATTTCGCTCTCACGGCTTTATACACAAAGTTTTTACCGTCTTGTCAAAGCGCATCTTGCACGCACAGGGGCTATGGTTACGCAGGCAACTTCGCCTCTTTTTAGCAAAAAAGCGTTTTGGTGCATAGAAAAAACGGTAAAAAAAGCCGGCTTTCATACTACTGCTTACCACATTTACATTCCAAGTTTCGGCGAATGGGGCTTTGTTTTGGCTTCGCCTTTAAAGATGCCGATAGAGACGATTAAACCGATAAAAGGGCTTAAATTTATCAATACGCAAACATTTAAAACGATGAAATTTTTCGATAAAGACATAGCAAAAGTGCCGGTTAAAAGTAATAAGCTTAGCTCTCACGCACTGATTTACTACTACAACAGCGGGTGGAATAAGTGGTATGAATAGACCTGTTTTTGTCTTAGAAAAAGCCAAACTGCAAGATAATTTAGCCCTTTTTGAGTCTTTGGCAGAGCAGACAGGAATTAAGTGGCTTTTTACTCTCAAAGCTTTTGCAGAACCCGAGGGTTTAGAGTTGATTGCTTCATCATTTAGCGGATTTAGCATCGGCAATTTTAACGAATACGGCAAAATCGCCCCTTACAATAAAGCTCTGCACAGCTACGCCCCTGCATTTTACGAAGATGAGATTGAGACATTGGCGCAAAAAAGCACAACGCTTAGCTTTAACTCCTTTAGCCAATGGAATAAATACGCCAAAACCTGCGCACCGCACTGCTCTTTGGGGCTTAGAATCAACCCGAAGCTATCGCTAAATCAGCCAAGCTATTGCGACGGAAATAGTGCTCGTTTTGGGGTGGATTATGAACTTTTTTTGCAAAAATACCGCAAACTTGACGGCTTGGAGGGGTTGCATTTTCACAGCTTTTGCAACCAAGATACGCACGCTTTAGAGGAGCTTTTAAGGCATATTAGCAACAATTACAAAGAGCTTTTGCCCAAACTTAAATGGCTCAATTTAGGGGGCGGGCAAAATTTTACCCATTCAAACTACGATGTCAGGCATTTTGTAAAGCTAATCCAAAATTTCCAAAGCGCCTACCCTGACCTAACCCTCTATTTTGAACCGGCTTCAGCCCTTTTACACAATTGCGGTTATCTTGAGTGCAAAATAATGGATATCATCGAAACCAAACCGCCTATTGCTATACTAAATACATCTACCGAAACCCACCTGCTTGATATAGCGATACATAAACAAAAACCGCCTGTTAGAGGCAGTTTAAAAAACGGGAATTACTGCTATGAGCTAAGCGGAATTAGCTGTATAGCTGGCGATTCTATGGGGATATACTGTTTTGAC
The DNA here is from genome assembly GCA_027035575.1 of Desulfurellales bacterium. Lineage (GTDB taxonomy): Bacteria > Campylobacterota_A > Desulfurellia > Desulfurellales > Hippeaceae > S144-51. Next base: position 4,318 of record JALVUQ010000023.1, read on the forward strand.
AAACCCCTAAAAAACGGCGATAAAATCATATTTGAAAACACTCTGGCTTATGCGATTGTTAAACAGACCGTCTTTAACGGGATTGAAAAGGCAAAATTTAAAATCCTTTAGGGTCGATTATGACCCTTTTTAAAACTTATAATACCCCTCTACTCTGATTCTTTGGTCTTTTCGTGTTGTAAAATCTTTGTTTTTTAAGTATCTGTATTCGATTTTTGCCGTAATTTCGGATATTTTAAATTTGTATCCTACCCTTGCGCCAAGTGCGGTTTT
>JALVUQ010000024.1 GCA_027035575.1 Desulfurellales bacterium
GAAACGATTCAAACGAAAGACTGGAGTTTTTGGGCGATGCCGTTTTGGAGTTGATTGTTACGGAATATTTAATCGACAAATACAGAGACACAGATGAGGGAAAATTGTCCAAAATCAGAGCCGCAACGGTAAATACCGAGGTCTTGTCTTCGATTGCAACAAGACTTGAGATGTACCGTTACATATTTGTCGGTAAAAGTGAACAGAAAGAGGGCATTATGTACAACAAAAGCATTCTTGAGAATACCTTTGAAGCTTTGGTCGGTGCAATCTATTTGGACGGCGGTTTGGATAATGCAAGGGGCTTTGTTATTAGCCAACTTTCTGGTACAATAGATAAGATTGTAGAGACAGGTATGATTTTTGACCACAAAACCTATCTGCAGGAGTTGACTCAAAAGAGGTTTTCATGCCTTCCCGAGTATAAAATTATAAAAGAACTCGGTGAGGAGCACAACAAAACATTTCACTGTGAGGTTTTTATTGACGGCGTGAGTTACGGAAAAGGAGTCGGAAAAAGTAAAAAGGAGGCGGAGAAAGAAGCCGCCAAAAAAGCCATAGAGAGGATAGAGAAAAGGGATGTTTAAATCTGGATTTGTTGCGATTATAGGAAAACCCAATGTTGGAAAATCAACGCTTCTAAATCTTTTAATCGGTGAAAAGATAGCGATAGTGTCACATAAGCCTCAAGCCACAAGAAAGTCTGTCAGGGGAATTTTGACTACGGATGAATACCAGATTATCTTTGTCGATACACCGGGCATACACAAATCGCAAAAAAAGCTAAACGAGGCAATGATTAAGTATATAGACGAGGCTATCGATGATTTTGATGTTGCACTTGTCATAACGGATAATCAGGGAACGATAGATGACATTATGGAGGAGTATTTGAGAAAAATAGCCTCCAAAAATAAGAAATCCGTGCTTGTGATAAATAAAATAGATTTGATGGACAGAAAGCGCATTGAAGAGATTAAAAACAGTTTTACCGAGATTGTAAAGTTTGATGCAATTATAGAAACATCGTTAACATCCTCCGCAGATGCCAAAGAAAAGATTCTTACGGCGCTGCTTTCTTTGCTTGATGAGGGTCCTAAGTACTATGAAGACGACATAATAAGCACGGAAACCGAGAGATTTATAATCTCTGAAATTATCAGGGAAAAGATAATGAACCTTGTTGCAAAAGAGGTGCCCTACCATATAGCCGTTGTTGTTGATGAGATGAAATACAGGCAGGAAAAGGGGATTTACTACATCAAAGCGACAATAATAGTTGAAAGAAAAACGCAAAAAATGATAGTTATAGGAAAAGACGGCAAGCTAATTAAAGAGATAGGAAAACTTGCCAGGATTGATATAGAGAATTTTTTGGACAGCAGGGTATTTTTGGAGTTGTGGGTTAAGGTTAAGGAAAATTGGACAAAGAAGGAAAAGGCGATAAAAGAGTATATGAATCCAAGGTATTAAATGGCTAAGGAACATTCCAACACAAAGGTTTTAGTGCAGACCATAAGGAAATTTATAAGAAAAGATGCAATAGACAACGTTTGTAATATAGTAAAGAAATTACATCCCGCAGATATAGCCAAGATTGCTCAAAATCTTGCTCCTGATGAAAGGGTTGTGCTGATAAAATCCATAAGTGATATTAAATTAAGAGCCGAGACCATAGAATATCTCGACGACTATTCCGTTGCTGCCGATATATTGAGCAATTTTTCGCCTCAGGAAATTGCAAAGGTTTTGGAGAGCATTTCGGTTGACAAAGCTGTTGACATATTTGACGAGTTGGACGAGGAGATTGCCGAAGAGGTTCAAAACCATCTCGATTCTAAAGTAAGGGAAGAGATGATGGCGCTGGCGAAGTATGCCGAGGATACAGCCGGCGGTATAATGAACCCCGATTTCTTTGCCATTGATAAGGATATGACGGTTGAAGAGGCTATTGAGGCAATCAGAAAGGCAAGCAAAGAGAAGCGCATAATATATGTTTATGTTATAAATAAGCACAGACATCTTATCGGCGTTGTTACGCTGAGGGCTTTGATAACGGCAGATAAAAACGAAAAAATAGAATCCATAACAAATACCAACGTTATTTCAGTCAGAACAGATATGGACCAGGAAGAGGTAGCAAAGATAGTCGAAAAATACGACCTGTTGTCCATACCCGTTACTGACAACAAAAACAGACTTGTCGGTGTTATTAACGTTGATGATATTATTGATGTTATAAGAGAGGAAACCACTGAGGATATATATAAACTCGCCGGTACATCCGAAGACGAGATGGAAGAGGTGGGTGTTTTAAGTATTATTAAATACAGAGCGCCCTGGTTGATAATGAGTTTGTTGGGTGAGTCTGTTTCGGGAAGCGTCTTGAAGTTTTTTGACGGTACACTGAAAAGCGCCATATCACTCTCATTTTTTATGCCTTTGATTATGGCTTTGGGAGGAAACACGGGGCAGCAGTCTCAAACAATTGTCGTCAGGGCTTTGGCTATCGGAAAATTTGATGAAAGCGGTATCTGGATTATAATAAAAAAGCAGATAAAAACGGCTCTTTCCATAGGTGCGCTGTTTTCTTTTTTAGGCTTTGCTATGGCATTTGTTTTCCAGCACAACGTACATCTCGCTGTTGTGGTGGCTCTGTCTTTGTTTTTGTCTATGTTTTTATCGACGATGATTGGCGCTATGCTTCCTGTTGGTTTAAAAAAGATAAACGTTGACCCTGCTGTTGCCGCATCGCCTTTTATATCTGCCTTAAACGATATAATGGGTTTGTTTATATATCTTTTAATAGCCACGCTGATGATAAAATATACGGGAGTTAGGTTATGAAACTCTTCGGTACGGATGGTATAAGGGGGAAAGCCAATGTCTATCCTATGGTCGGAGACTTGGCGTATAAGCTGGGTAAAGCACTTGTTTATGCTTTGGGCAACAACACAAAAAACAAAAAGAAAAAAATAATTATAGGCAAAGATACGAGACTCTCCTGCTATATGCTTGAAAGTGCATTGACAAGCGGCGTTGTTTCGATGGGTGCTGATGCCTATCTTGTCGGTCCTATGCCTACTCCGGCAATTGCTTTTTTGGTTAGAAGTATGAGAGCGGATGCGGGAATAGTTATATCGGCAAGTCACAACCCTTTTGACGATAACGGTATAAAAATTTTTTCAAGCAAAGGGCTGAAACTTGATGATGAGGTTGAAAGCCGCATAGAAAGTATTATTTTTAGCGGAAAGTTGGATAACAAGGGAGAGCTTGGCAAAAACCTGGGCAGGGCGTACAGAATAAGAGATACATTGGGACGCTACATAGTTTTTGCCAAAGATACGCTGCCATATACGATGAACCTCGAAGGCTTGAGAATAGTGCTTGATTGTGCAAACGGAGCCACATATAAGGTTGCTCCTATGATTTTTGAGGAACTCGGAGCCGAGGTTATAGCAATAAACGACGAGCCGAACGGCATAAACATAAATGAAAAGTGCGGTTCGACCTATCCGAGCACAATCATAGAGGCAAGCAAGCTCTACAGGGCTGATGTGGGTATTGCATTTGACGGCGACGGCGACAGGGTTTTTATGGTTGATGAGAGGTATAATCTGATTGACGGGGACATTATTTTATCTATTTTGGCTAAGGATATGAAGAAGAAAGGCATTTTAAAGAACGATACCGTTGTCGGAACGGTTATGACTAATTACGGACTTGAGAGGGTTCTTGCATCGCAGGGTATTAAACTCGAGCGTGTTGATGTCGGTGATAAAAATATAGTAAAAAGAATGATAGAGGGAGGATTCAACTTGGGCGGAGAGCAGTCCGGTCATATTGTATTGTCAGATTTGAATACGACGGGGGATGGGATTATTACGGCTTTGGCTGTTCTGTCCGTTGTCAAGCAGGAAAGAAAAAGTCTTTCTCATTTATACGGTGATTATAAAAAAGCACCTGAAAAGACCGTAAATGTTACTGTTAAAGAGAAACCTCCTCTTGAGGATATTAAGGAAATTCAGGATGCTGTATCAGAGGCTAAAAAACTTATTGATAACAAGGGCAGGGTTGTTGTCCGATATTCGGGAACCGAGCCGTTTTTGAGAATAACCGTTGAGTCGGACGATTTTTCTAAAATTGACAGATGTATAGGCAACATAGAAAAAGCCGCAAAAAGAGTTTTATCTTAGAAAAAGGAGAACTCTATGAGAAGAATTGTGGGTTTGTTAGTGGTTTTGGTTTTTATCGCGGGTGTGTTTAACGTTAAAGCAGGCAGTTTTGATATTAAGTTAAACGGTGTATATTCCAAGCAAAAAAGTACGAATCTTGCAAATTTCATAGGCAAAAAACCCGTTTTGGTTGTTTTCTTTTATCCTCAATGTCCGCCTTGCGAGAAGGAGGCTTCCACTATAAATAAGATATATAAAAAATATAAGGACTCCATTTTTGTTCTTGGTATCAGTTTAAGCAAAGACAGGTATGATATTGAAGATTTTATAGACGATTTGGGTATCAAATATCCGATTTACAGAATAGCAAACAAGAACCAGTTGAGAAATATCGGCGGCATTCTGGCAACACCAACATCCGTTTTGATAAGTAAAGAAGGAAAAATTGTTTGCAAAGTGCCGGGAGTTGTAGATTATAAGGTTATGTCTGAGAAGATAAGTAGGTGTATCAAGTGAATTCGGAGGTAGTATGTTTAAGGTAGCTGTTTGTGACAGTATTTCTGAGAAAGGAATAGAGCTTCTAAAGGCTGAAAAAGAGATAGAGGTTGAGCTGAAAGCGGGTGTGGATAAAAAGGAGCTGCCTCTGCAGCTTGCAGATGTTGATGCGGTTATTACAAGAAGTGCAACGACAATAGACAAAGAATTTTTGAGTCACTGCAAAAATCTTAAGGTGATAGGCAGAGCCGGTGTTGGCGTTGATAATATAGATTTGGACGAAGCATCCAAAAAAGGAATAGTGGTTTTAAATATGCCGACCGGCAACACTATTGCCGCAACGGAGCACACTATGACATATATGCTGAACTGCTTAAGATTTATGCCAAACGCAAATTACGAGCTAAAATATAAGCATATTTGGGACAGGAAGAAGTGGATGGGCATAGAGTTAAGCGGCAAGACGCTCGGTATAATCGGTATGGGCAGGATAGGAAGCCGCGTCGCCGTCAGGGCAATGAGCTTCGGGGCGGATGTAATAGTTTATGACCCGTATATTAAAAAAGAGAAGGCTACAAGCATAGGAGCCAAAATTACGGACAGTTTGGATGAGCTTTTGAAAGAGTCGGATATTATTACGATACACACGCCAAAAACCGACGAAACGTACAATATGATTGGTGAAAAAGAGATAGAGAAGATGAAAGATGGCGTTATTTTGATAAACTGCGCTCGCGGCGGGCTTTACAACGAAGAGGCTTTGTATAACGGTCTGAAAAAAGGAAAGATAAGAGCTTTGGGTATCGATGTTTTTGAAAACGAGCCCCAGCCGAACCACCCGCTCCAGGAGTTTGACAATGTGTTTGTGACACCGCATCTCGGAGCCAACACGTATGAATCTCAGATTAAGGTTGCAGAGGGCATAGCAAGGTCGGTTATAGATGCACTAAAGGGCAGGGGCTATGAAAATGCCGTCAATATAGCAATGCCTGAGGAGGAAATCTCCGATATAGGCAAGCAATTTTTAGGTTTGGCAGAGAGAATGGGCTCATTTTTATCGCAGTACGTTAAGAGTTTTATAAATAAAGTTACGGTCTATTCTCACGGAGAGATAGAAAATTACAACAACTCTCTTGCTTTGTTTACATCGGTTGGCGTGCTTAAAAATATGGTTGATGAGCATATAAACTATGTAAACGCACCCTACATTGCCAAAGAGCGCGGAATAGAGATAGACACGAAGATATACAAACAAAAAACCGAATTTAAAAACTATATGGCTATCAAGGCTGAGTATGACAACAACAAGAGCATAGAGATAGGCGGAACGGTTTTTGAGCCGAACAAGGCGAGAATCGTCTATATGGACGGTTTTGATATGGAGATAGAGCTAAAAGGTAATATAATCGTGTTTAGAAACACAGATAAACCCGGCGTTATCGGTATGGTTGGTGCAATATTGGGCAAGTACAATATAAATATAGCCGATTTCAGACTGGGCAGAAAAGAGAAGATGCAAGAGGCTCTCTCTTTTATAAAAACAGACGAAGAGGTAACAGACGATATTCTCGATGAACTTTTAAGTATCAACGGGGCTATCGCAGCGTCCAAGGTAAAACTTTAAACAATTTTTTAACGGCATAAAAAGCGTTTATACTTTAAAATATATTTACCGTGTGATACTGTTTGTGAAATAGTTACGGAGAGAGTAGTATGATAAGGGTATATTTTGCTCTGTTTATCGGTATAGTATGCGTCTCTTTGGCATCCATATTTATAAAATTGACAGGAGATGTGCCGAGTATAATCATAACCTCTTACAGGCTTGTCATATCCTCTTTTTTGCTTTTGTCCTACTCGTTTTTTAAGAGAAAAAACGTTTTTGGAAGTGATAGAAAAGTTCTTTTGACTGCCTCTTTGGGCGGAATTTTTTTAAGCGCCCATTTTATGTTTTGGATAGCCTCGATTCAATACACATCAATCCCAAGTTCCGTAACTCTTGTTTCAACAAGCCCTATATTTGTCGGGCTTTTTTCATACTTAATACTTAAAGAGAAACAGGGAAGAGCGATTGTAATAAGCATAGCTTTGTCTGTTTTTGGGAGTATTGTTTTGGCATCTTCAGACGGAGGGCTGTTTTTTAAAACTTTTGACAAACGGGCTTTGCTTGGCGATATGTTTGCACTGCTCGGTGCTGTGGCGGTTTCGGGTTATTTTATTGTAGGCTCATACTTGAGGCGGTTTATGGATATAATGAGCTACATAACGGTTGTTTATAGTTTTGCGGCGTTTTTTTCATTTATTGCTGCCCTATTTTTTAAAGAACCGTTTTTCGGCTACAGCGAAAGTTCCTATCTGTATATGGTTTTGCTTGCCGTTGTTCCGCAGCTGATAGGACATACATCTTTTAACTATGCGCTGAAGTATGCAAAAACAAGCGTTGTTGCCATATCGACACTCGGTGAACCTATCGGGGCAAGCATCCTTGCTTATATCATTTTTAAAGAAAAGATAATCCTTATGCAGGGTTTCGGTATGGCTGTCGTCTTAATATCCATACTTATTGCCGCTGTGAAGGCAAAAAAAGAGATAGACTAAACAGCAGAATTTTCCTAACTTTAACAGGCCGTCCTTGAAATGGACGGGTTGTTGTGGTACTATTTGGCGCTTAAAATTAAAAGCCGGGAGTTTGTATGGTAAAGAAAGAATATTCCAATTTTATAGAGGAAATCATCGAAAAGGATATTGAAAGCAACAGATATGAAGGGCGAGTTCATACCAGATTTCCGCCTGAGCCAAACGGTTATCTGCACATAGGTCACGCCAAATCCATATGTTTGAATTTTGCAACCGCTCAAAAGTATAACGGTAAATGCAACTTGAGATTTGACGATACAAATCCTTTAAAAGAGGATAAGGAGTATGTTGACTCAATAACGGAAGATGTTAAGTGGCTCGGTTTTGATTGGGAAGACAGGCTTTTTTTTGCATCCTCCTATTTCGATAAAATGTATGAATACGCCGTTTTGTTAATCAAAAAGAACAAAGCTTATGTTTGCGATTTGAGTGCAGAAGAGATAAGGCAATACAGAGGAACATTGACTTCGCCCGGAAAAGACAGTCCCTATAGAAATCGCAGTATTGAAGAGAATCTTGAGCTGTTTGAGAGGATGAAAAACGGAGAATTCGCAGACGGCTCAAAAACGCTGAGAGCAAAAATAGATATGTCACACCCGAATCTGAATATGAGAGACCCGGTTATGTACAGGATTCTTCATACCCCTCACCACAAAACGGCGAACAGGTGGTCTATATATCCGACATACGACTGGGCACACTGTTTGGAGGACTCCATAGAGGGTATAACACATTCGCTCTGTACGCTTGAATTTGCCGACCACAGGATACTCTATGAGTGGTTTTTGGATGAACTGGGTATATACAAGCCTCAGCAGATTGAGTTTGCAAGGTTGAATTTAACCTATACGGTGTTGAGCAAGAGGAAACTGACCAGGCTTGTTGAGGGCGGTTATGTTCAAGGATGGGATGACCCTCGAATGCCTACTTTAGCCGGTTTAAGAAGAAGAGGTTATACGCCTGAGTCGATAAGGGATTTTATCGAAAGAACCGGTGTGACAAAGAGCGACTCCATCGTGGATTATGCGCTTCTTGAGCACTGCATAAGGGACGAATTGAACAAAAATGCAAAGAGAGTTATGGCTGTTTTGGAGCCTTTGAAGGTTGTTATTACAAACTACCCCGAAGATAAGGTTGAGGAATTGGACGCAGATAACAACCCGGAAAAGCCTGAAGACGGAGTTAGAAAGATTCCTTTTTGCAGAGAGCTTTACATAGAAAAAGAGGACTTTAGAGAAAACGCTCCCAAGAAATTTTTCAGGCTTGCACCCGGTAGAGAGGTTAGGTTAAAACACGCATATTATATAACCTGCACGGATGTCATTAAGGATGAAAACGGAAATGTCGTTGAGCTGCGTTGTACATACGACCCCAAATCAAAGGGCGGTTGGACAGATGACGGCAGGAAGGTTAGGGGTACTTTGCACTGGGTTTCTGCAAGGCACTGCATAGATATAAAGGTAAGGCTGTACGATCATCTGTTTAAAGATGAGGAACCGGGTAAAGACGATATTGATTTTATAGAATCTCTAAACCCAGACTCCTGTGTGGAGTTGGATAGCTGCAAAGCCGAACCTTCACTGAAGGGTGCCAAACTTGAGGATAGATTCCAGTTTTTAAGGAAGGGCTATTTTTGCCTTGATAAGGATTCAAACAAAGACAGTCTCATATTTAACAGAATCGCCACGCTGAAAGATAGCTGGTCAAAGATAGAAAAGAAAACAAAGTAGTATGAATTTTAATATAACTGCAACGATACATCTTGACAGGTTACGTTATAATTTTGAAAAGATAAGCGATATTGTAGGCAGAAATGTGAGCATAATTCCCGTTATTAAAGCTGACGGATACGGACACGGCATTTTTGAGGTGGCAAATACCCTCCGCGAGTACTCCAATGCTGCATATCTCGGTGTTGCGCATACCGAAGAAGCCGTTTTGTTGAGACAAAAAGGTATAAATAAAGATATCCTGGTTATGAGCTGTATGCATGGTGCGGATTTTGAGGTTATGCACGGTTTGAATATAACGCCGGTTATTCACAGCTTTAAACTGTTAACAGATGCAATCGATTTTGCAAAAAGTAAGGGCATTAGGTTTCCCGTGCACTTGAAGTTTAATACGGGTATGTCAAGGCTCGGTATGGATATGGAATTCGCCGAGGAAGTTGTTAAGTTGTGCTCAAAAGAAAAAGATAGTATTGCACTTGAGGGGCTTATGAGCCATTTCAGCGACTCCGAAAACGACAGTGAGTGGACATTGATGCAGAATGAGAGATTTAAGTCGCTGACAGAGCTTTTCGAGTCTGCCGATTTTGATGTGAAATACAAACATATAGCAAATACAGGCGCTATTGTGCAGCATAAACAGACCCACTTTAACTGTGTCAGACCGGGATTGGGTTTATACGGCTACCTACCTTCTGCGCATTTGAAAAAGACGGTTGACTTAAAGCCTATTTTAGATGTAAAATCACAGTTGATTAGTATTCACGAACTGAAAAAAGGAGAAGGTATAAGCTACGGCAGGACGTTTAGGGCTGAGCGTGATATGGTTGTGGGTGTTGTGGCTTTCGGATATGCAGACGGATTGTTCAGAAACCTGTCAAACAAAATGGAGTGTTTAATAAACGGTGTAAGGTGCAGAGGAGTTGGTAGCGTCTGTATGGATATGTTTATGTGCGATATAACGGATGCAAATGCATCTGCAGAAGATGAGGTTGTTATTTTGGGTTCATCTTACAAAGAGACCATAACGGCTGACGAGTTGGCGGAAAAAAGCGGAACAATCAGCTATGAAATTTTGACAAACATAGCAAAAAGCATCAGAGCAAAAAAGGTTTATACGGATTAGTTATGCTGTCGTTTTTTGAGTCTATAGGAAGCGGGTTTTTAAACTTTCTTAAAGATACGGGCGGCATATTGGAGCTTTTTTTCGGATTTGTCTTGGCTTTTTTGTCCGGTCCTACCAGAATAAGAAAAACGTTCGAACAGATGTACTATGTCGGTGTCAAATCGACGCTCATAGTTTTTTTAACCTCTATTTTTGTAGGTATGGTGGAGGCTTTGCAGATATATCACGGATTTCATAAATTCGGTGCAGACGATATGATAGGATACACCGTTGCGGTTTCTTTGGGAAGGGAGCTTGCACCTGTTTTGACTGCCTTGATGATAGTTGCAAGAAATGTATCTGCAATGGCAGCCGAACTCGGCACTATGAAGGTGACGCAGCAGATAGACGCTTTGGAGGTTATGGCTGTAAATCCGATTAACTTTCTTGTTGCACCGAGGATTATAGCAATGACGGTTATGCTTCCCGCACTTGTCATAATATCGAATGCTGTCGGAAATATCGGGGGCTACCTTGTGGGTGTGAACATACTGAATTTGAACCCTACGGCTTACATAAAAAACATTCAAATATACATCGATTTGAGTGATTTGACATACGGTCTTATTAAAGCGGGGGTTTTCGGATTTATAGTTTCACTGATAGGATGTTATATGGGCTTAAATACTGACGGAGGGGCAAAGGGAGTCGGTAATTCAACCACAAAAGCCGTTGTTGCGGCAAGCATATCTGTTCTTGTGGCGGATTATTTCCTGACAGCTTTGCTGTTTTGATAAGATGATTAGAGTTGAAGAGTTAAAGAAGAGTTTCCAAACCCAAACGGTTTTGGACGGTGTGAACTTATCTATAGAAGACGGTAAAATTACCGTTATAATAGGAAAAAGCGGAACAGGTAAAAGCGTTTTGCTTAAAAATATCATAGGGCTTTTAAAGCCTGACAGCGGCAGAGTGCTGTATAATGAAGACGATATGGTAACGGCAGGTAAGAAAAAGTTGAATAAGATAAGGATGAACTTCGGTGTTTTGTTTCAAGATGCGGCTTTGTTTGATTCTTTGAACGTTTTTGAAAACGTAGCGTTTCCCGTTGTGGAACACGGGCTTATTAAAAACAGAAAAAAAATAAAAGAGTCGGTTAAAAAGACTCTTGAGCTTGTCGGACTCGGTGAAATATACGATAAAATGCCATCGGAGTTATCCGGCGGAATGAAAAAAAGGGTCGGGTTGGCAAGGGCTATTATAACGCAGCCGGAGTTTATATTTTTTGACGAGCCGACAACGGGGCTTGACCCTGTCTCTGCAATGGCAATAGCAGCTCTTATCAAGGATATGCAGATGAAACTCTCAACGACCTGTTTTATAATAAGTCACGATTTGTCATTGACATTTAAGATTGCAGATAATATAGGATTATTGGATAATGGAAAGATTGTGGAATTCGGGAGCAAGGAATCTTTTTTAAACTCGGACAATGAATTGGTTAAAGATTTTTTGAAGGCTTATGAAATAGGAGAATCAATATGAGAGGTAAAAATTTTGAGATTATAGTCGGTCTGTTTGTGGTTATTGTTTTGATACTGCTTGGATGGCTAACGACGCAGATGGGTAAATTTAGTTTCAAGCATAAGCCTACATATACCATATATGCTCCATTTAGCGATGTTTCGGGGCTTGATGTGAACACTAAGGTAAAGGTTGCGGGCGTTACTGTCGGTGTTGTTAGAAACATTCGCCTAAAAGGCGCAAAAGCCGTTGTAAGCATTGCAATATACAGTAAATATAAAATTCCTGTTGACTCGGTTGCATTGATTAAAAGTAAAAGTTTGCTTGGTGAGAAGTTTTTAGAGATACGGTTCGGCAATGCACATAAGTATTTAAAGAACGGAGATTATCTTACAAGAACCGAATCCGCTACGGATATAGGCACGCTTGTTAAAAATATAAACAAGGTGTTTAACAACCAAAACAGGGAGAATATATCAAAAGCCATAGAAAAAATCGGTCAGTTGAGCGAGCATCTCGACGAGATGGTGCAGGAGAACAGGAAAACGCTCAAAGTTGCAATTCAGCAGGCTAAAGACGCTATGGAGAATTTCAATAAATCTATGGAAGTAATCAAAAATATGGTAAATGAGAATAAGCAAAACGTTAAGTTGGCAATAGCAAACGCAAGGTATTCTATGGAAAAACTAAATAAAACCCTTGATAATATATATTTTATGACATACAAGATGAGACAGGGCAAGGGAAGCCTCGGTAAGTTGATAAACGACAATTCTCTTTACAACAATATTAACGCAGCATCAAGCAACATCAAAAATATAACGGGTAAGATTGATAACGGTCAAGGAACAATAGGCAAGCTTATCAATAACGATTCCGTGTATAACAACCTGGACGAAACTCTCAAATACATAAAAAGATATTTAAGTAAAACAAACAGAATATTTATTAAAGTTTCGACAGGAAGCGAATATCTTTTCAGAGACGGAGATTCAAAAGGGTTTATAAATGCTGATATCTATACAATGCCGGATAAGTTCTACAGAATAGGCTTGGTAAGCGAAAAGAATTACGAAGATACGCCGAACCCATCGGGTAACGACTCAAATAAGATGAGATTTACGGCACAGATGGGCAAAAGATATTACAACTTTGTTTTAAGAGGAGGAATTACGGAATCCACCTTCGGTGTCGGAGCGGATTACTATGCTTTAAACGACAGGGCTAAATTCAGTATAGACGCATTTGACTTTAACCACGATAACGATATAAGAGACAAGAATGCTCAGTTAAAAGCGCAGCTTTCATATACGTTTTGGAGACATTTCAGTATCTTTGGTGGCGTGAACGAAATCCTCAACTCAAGAAGCAGGTCTGCCTATCTTGGCGGGTCAATCGAATTCTCTAACGATGATTTGAAATATTTCATAAGCAACGCCCCTGTGGGTGCTATTAAATAAACTTGAGTTTCGGATTAGCCGATACGGCGTTGCAGGCATATGCGTATTTAAAGAATGTTTTTATCGATTCAATCTTTTCGGCGGTTAAATCATACGATATATTTTCTGTAAGATAGCTTTTACACTCGTGTTTATCGATAAGGTCCGTCTTTTTTGCGAAACTTTCACAAATTTTGTCTATATTGTTTTTGCCCCACTCTTTTGATTCTATAAACAGACTTTTAATGTCTTCTCCGGGTCTTTTGTTTGTAACCCACGCTGCAAAAACAAAAGGCATAGATGTCATATCGTTCCACTCAACAGCCAAATCGAGTTTCTCACCGTTTTGGGTTTTTATCCTTTCAAGCGCTCTGTCTCCGATTACAAGTTCGCAATCGGCATCACCTCCATACACATAGTCAACGCTGATGTTGTATTTAAAACGAAACAGAACCTTTGTCAGTGCTACGGAGGTGTTTGAGTTTTTATCAAGTTTGACTCTCTTAATCTTATTTAAAGGCTTTTTTAGAAACAAAACGACGCTTCTAACCTGTTTGTTGCTTGATATGCAGCAGCCGCTTATTATTCCGTATTTGTCGGAGTTTGCATACTCCACGATTGGAACATTGCCTATATCAACCTCGTTTTTTCTCAAAAGCAGAGAGCAAACACTCGGCGGATGTGCAGAAAACTCAAAATCGTTTTCTATTATTCTGTTTTTAAGCGCAAAATACAGAGGATATGCGTTTAAAAATTCAACTAAAGCTATCTTCATATGGTTTTGGTTTATATTTAACCTATACTTTTCTTTCCACTTTTTTAAGCCAGCCTTCGGGTGCTTCTACTCTGCCTGTTTGGATGCCGGTGTAGTATTCGTATATTTTTCTTGTGTTAGGACCTATGTTGCCGTCTCCTACAACGAGCGTGCTTCCGTCTTCAAAGGCATACTCACCGACAGGTGATATGACGGCAGCCGTACCCAATCCTCCCGCCTCTGTTATATTTTTGGCCTTAACGTCTTCTATAAACTCTTTGATTTTAACCCTTTTTTGTGTAACTTTTATGTTGAGTCTGTCGGATAACTCCATAATCGATTCGGATGTTATGGAACGCAAGACGGAATCAACAAATTCAGGGATAACAACCTCTCCCTCTTTTGTTATGTGGAAATGGTTCATTGCTCCGGCTTCTTCGATGTAGGTGTTTGTCGTATCGAGATAAAGCACCTGGCTTGCTCCGAACTTCTTTGCAAACTCTCCGGCTCTCAAAGATGCCGCATAGTTTCCCGCTGCCTTGGATGAGCCTGTTCCTCCCGGCGCGGCTCTGTGAAATCTTTCGGTGATTAACAGCTTTATAGGTTTTGTGAAGCCTGCCGGATAGTACGGTCCGCTTGGAGATATAATAACCATAAATTTATATGAGCTGCTCGGATGAACGCCCAAAGAGTCCTGTGTTGCAAATATAAACGGCCTTATGTATAAGGATGCTCCCTCCTGTTTTGGAAACCACAACCTGTCAACATCTATGAGGGAGTGAACAGCCTCTATTTGAATCTCTTCCGGTATGTTTGGAATACACAGTATATCTGCGGATTTATTCATCCTTTTTGCGTTTTTATCGATTCTAAATGTATATATCTCTCCGTCATCGTGGCAAAAAGCCTTTGCGCCCTCAAAAATCGCCTGTCCGTAGTGCAGGGTGATGGCTCCGGGGGCTATGGGTATGTCGCCGTATGGTACTATCCGCGCATTTTTCCACTCACCATCTTCATAGTCCATAATAAACATATGGTCTGTTCTTAAAACGCCAAAAGGCAGGGGTTCGCTTGGCTGCAGCGGCTCGCTTCTTCTTTCCTTTTTACTTTTAAGTTCGTATTTTATCTCCATTCTCTCACCTCCGATTTTTTTACAAATATAGCTTTTTGTATAAAAAAGTCAAAAACTAATATCAAAATTCTCTCATATTTTTTAATTTTGCTTTACAAAATCACGATAATCGGTATATTTCAACCGCTAAGGGGGTGAGGCTTTTTAAATGAATTTAACGCTTATAGGAATGCCCGGTGCCGGAAAAAGCACGGTGGGGGTAGTATTGGCAAAGATGATTTCCTATGAATTTATCGATACGGATATTTTAATTCAGTTAAAAAAAGGGTTGAGCCTTCAGGAAATTGTTGATGCTGACGGATATATTGCACTAAGACAAATAGAAGAAGAGACAGTATATTCTCTCGATGTAGATAACAGCGTTATTTCAACAGGCGGAAGCGTTGTGTACAGCAGAAAAGCTATGGAGCATTTGAAGCGTATCTCAAAAGTTATTTTCTTAAAGACAACCTACGCTACTCTGCTTAAAAGGATTAACGATTTTAATACAAGAGGGCTTGCAAAAGCCAAAAACCAGACTTTTGAGGATTTGTTTAAAGAGAGGATGCCGTTTTATGAACAGTATGCCGATTTATCGATAGATTGCGACAATCTGTCTCAGGAGGATGCTGCCAAAACGATTATCAGGCTTGCTTTGCACGATAAAAAAGATACAATCCGTTTTGGGTTTACAAAAAAAGATTTTTAGGAGTTCTTATGAGCATATTTGATGCTGTAATCTTAGGTATCATCGAGGGTTTAACGGAGTTTTTGCCTATCTCCTCGACCGGACATTTGATTTTGGTTTCCACATTGCTCGGCATTCCGCAGTCGAGCTTTAACAAAACGTTTGAGATTGTCATACAGTTGGGTGCGATTTTAAGTGTTGTTTTTTTGTATTTTAACAGGATAAAAAACAATATGGAGCTCTGGAAAAAAATAGCAGCCGCATTCATTCCGACGGGGATTATAGGTTTTGCCCTTTACAAGATTATCAAACAATATCTTTTTAATCCTTATATTGTGGTGATTTCTTTGATAGTTGGAGGTATTTTAATCATAATAATAGAAAAGATAATGAGTTCAAAAAGTGCTGTCATAGATAAAATGGAGAATGTAAGCTATAAAAAATCTGTTTTTATCGGTATTATGCAGTCGTTGGCGGTTATACCGGGAACATCCCGTTCGGCAGCAACAATTATAGGCGGGCTTTTTGCCGGTATGGACAGAAAAACGGCTGTCGAGTTTTCTTTTTTGCTTGCCATTCCGACAATGTTTGCAGCAACGGGCTACGATTTGTTTAAAAGCGGTGTCCACCTTGACGCCTCTCAGTGGCATCTCATAGCCATAGGTTTTATCGTATCTTTTTTATCTGCCATTGTTGCGGTTAAATCGTTCATAGCTTTTATCAGCCGATTCAGCTTAATAAGTTTTGGTGTTTATAGAATTATAATAGGTGTGTTGTTTCTATTTTTGGTGCTGAAAGTTAATATTTGAATTATTATTTAAACTTTGCTATCCTTAAAAGTGTTATAAAAAATTGGAGGTTGTCGTATGGATGTTAAAACCATTGAAGAGGTTATCAAGATTGTCGAAGAAAGTAATTTTGTAGAATTTGATTATAAGGATGAGGACGTTCATCTTATTTTGAAAAAGAAAGAGGCATTTGTCGGTGATAATATCGTAACTCACACCACTGCCGCTCCTCAAACGGAGGTTTTGAGCATAAGTGCTCCTGCAAAGGAAAAACAGAAGACTCAAACCGAGCAAACCGCAGAGCAGGACAAAAGCCTGATTGAGATTAAGTCACCTATGGTTGCAACGTTTTACAGAGCGCCTTCTCCAACCTCTCCCCCTTATGTGGAGGTAGGTGATGAGGTGAAAAAGGGAGATGTTTTGTGTATCCTTGAGGCTATGAAGATAATGAATGAGCTTGAGGCTGAATTTCCGTGCAAGATAGAGAAGATACTGGTAGAGAATGCCGAGAAGGTTGAATACGACCAGCCTCTGTTTTTAGTTAAAAAACTGGGTTAGCCTATGTTTAAAAAGATTCTTATAGCAAACAGGTCTGAAATAGCCTTGCGTATAATAAGGGCTGCAAAGGAGCTTGGCATTAAAACCGTAGCAATTTACTCAACGGAGGATAAAGACTCAATGCCGGTTCAATTGGCTGATGAAGCCATCTGCATAGGGCCTGCCGCAGCAAAGGACAGCTACCTAAACCTGTTCAATGTGGCTCAGGCAATAGAAGCCTCAGGGTGCGATGCCGTTCATCCGGGTTACGGTTTTTTATCGGAAAACCCGACATTTGCAAACATCTGTTCCGATTTAGGCGTTACATTTATCGGTCCTGATGCTTTAACTATGGAGCGTTTGGCTGACAAGGCAAAGGTAAAGTCCATTCTAAAACAGTTCGATATACCTACGATACCCGGAAGTGACGGCTCGATTGAAGATGAAGAGACTCTCAAAAAAACGGCTTCTATGGTTGGATACCCTATACTGCTAAAAGCTGCCTGGGGCGGCGGCGGCAAGGGTATGAGAATAGTAAGAAACGAAAAGGAGCTAATAAGGGAGTTTAAAGCTGCCCAACTGGAGGCAAAAATATCCTTCGGAAGGGATGAAATATATCTTGAAAAGTTCATAGAGCACCCAAGGCACATTGAGGTGCAGGTTTTGGGCGACAATTACGGTGATATTATACACATAGGAGAGAGGGACTGCACGCTTCAAAGGAGACATCAGAAGCTGTTGGAGGAGTCCCCTTCGGGTGTTTTAAACGGTGAAAAGAGGGAGCGTCTGCACGAAACGGCTGTTATGGCAGCAAAAGCTTTGGGTTATAGAAATGCCGGAACGCTGGAGTTTTTGTTTGACGGTGAAGATTTTTATTTTATTGAGATAAATACGAGAATTCAGGTTGAGCATCCCGTAAGCGAGATGGCATACGGCGTTGACTTGATTAAAGAACAGATAGCAATAGCTTCAAAAGAGCCGCTTAGTTTGAAACAGAGCGACATATCGCTTAAATTTCATACGATGGAGTGCAGGATAAATGCCGAAGACCCGGAACGTTTTTATCCCTCACCGGGAAGACTGGAAAAGCTCTTTATACCCGGAGGTCCTGGCGTTAGGGTTGATACGGCAATTTACGGAAGTATGAGTATAAGCCCGAGTTACGACTCGCTCATTGCCAAATTGATAGTCAGAGGCAGCGACAGGGAAGAGGCAAGGCTTAGGATGTTGCGATGTTTGGATGAATTTGTTGTTGAGGGTATAAAAACAAGCATTCCGTTTTTTAGAAAGATATTAACGAGCAACGAGTTTATATCCAATTCATACGATACGAACTTTATAGATAAAAAGTTTTTAAATAAATAAAGATTTTAATTTTTAGTTTTTTCTCGGTAAGTTGTTAAAAGTGGAGTAATTATATTTCAACTATTTCAACCCTGTTTCTTCCGCTGTTTTTTGCTTTATAGAGTGCATCGTCGGCTTTTTTGTATATCTCCTCAGGCAGCGCCGAGCTTTGCGGTGAAATAAGAACAACGCCCATAGAGATGGTTAAAAACGGTTTTGCGCTGTTTCCCTTATGCTCAATATTCAATTTTTTAACACCCTGCCTTATTCTTTCACATATTTCTATAGTTCCCTGTTTTGTTTTTGATTTAAAAAGCAGTCCGAACTCCTCACCGCCCAACCTAAACGAGTAGTCATCGGCTCTTTTTAGTCCGTTTTTAAGTATGTTGGCAACTGCTTTAAGCGCACTGTCACCCTCTTGATGTCCGTAAATATCGTTGTACTGTTTAAACTTGTCTATATCCACCATAGCAAAAGCGAGATATGAATTTTGCCTTTTTGCTATTTTTAGCTGTTTTGGGAAAATTTCATCAAAATGTCGTCTGTTGTAGAGGGATGTTAAGCCGTCCGTTATGGAAATCTGCTCAATATACTTTTTGTCGGTTATGTCGCTTCTTATTGCAGTGAAACCTATTATATTGCCGTTTATATCCAAATCCGGCGTAATAACTGTGTAGAGCCAAAAGGATTCTCCCGATTTCTTTTTATTTTTTATCTCTCCCCTCCACACCCTTTTTTGCTTAATAGTTTCCCACAACTCTTTTATTTTTTCATCGGGCGTGTCGGAATGGCGCATCAATGCATGGGTGCTGCCTATCAATTCGCTTCTTGTGTACCCCGAAAGTTCGCAAAAATAGCTGCTGACCTGCGTTATAATCCCGTTGTAGTCCGTTTTTGATATCAGCACGTATTTGTCTATGAGCTCAAAATAGTTTTTGGAAATTTCGTCTTTTTGAGATTTGTAGATGTATGACGAGACAAGATTAGCCATCTCTTCGAGAAAGTTTAAATCAACGTTTTTGAATCTGTCGTCAAAAAAAAGCTGCATTGCGCCGGTGCACTGATTAAGCTCAATCATAGGTATCGTTACGAGTTTTGAGCTTTCAATGTTTATATTGCCGAGATTTATGCTTTGATTAACGGTTATTATCTTTGTCTTTTTCTCTTTAACAACCTCTCCTATTATATTTTCGTGCATAGTCAGGGTTTTTTTGACTTTCTTTTCGTCTATTCCGTAAACAGCCCCGAGATATAGCTTGTCGTTATTGCTGTCATAGATATACATTGAGCCGTTAAGAGCGCAAAAGTAATCGGTTATTTTGGACAGAAACACATAGCACAACTCTTTTAAAGAGCTGTTTTTCATAAACTCGTCTCTTATGGTGTTCCTGAGATGCCACTTACTTCTATTTTTTTCATCCTCAAGCATTTCATTATACGATTTTTTGTAAAATCTGTATGTTGCATAGGAAGCAAGAAGGATAAGCAGTAGGTATATTGCAGCATTAATCCAGATTTTAACCAGTATGTTGTGTTTGGTTTTTTCCAAATTGTCTATAAGCATATTTTCGGTTACACTAAAAAGTTCGTTCAGACTTTCGATGAGTTTGGATGTGTTTAGGAAGTACTCTTTTGCACTGATTGAGTGTTTGTTTTCTGAGATATCTGTTATCTCACTTTTTAGTTTATAAAAGCTATTGCTAATCTCATTGATTTTTAGGCTTAAAATTTCAGCTTTGTTTTGCGGAAGTTTTGATGTTATGTATTTTATCGTGTCAATTTGTTCCAAGAAGTATCCCATATTTATTGCCGTTTGAGTTTTAACCGTCTCGTAGCTGTTTTTGCCGCTTAAAACACCTGCAATTAATCCCCTCAACCTGCCTATATACTCAATTGCTTCGGGTATTTTTATGGATGTGAGCATCATCAGATAGTATGATTCTTTGTCGTGTTCAAAAAACAGAAAGTATTTTTGAGATGTTTCAACACGCAGTCTGTCCAATTTCTTTATGAGATTTGTGTATTTGTTAAAAAGTTCGAGGCTTGAGTAGCTTTTGTTTGCAATAATTGATTTGAAGTCTTTTGTTATGGTTTTGTCGGTCAATTTCTCCATATTGTTCAAAACAGTTTGCTCATTGACAGAGAGTATGTTTTTCAGCTCTTTTGCATCTTTGTCGTTAAGCTGGCTTAAACCCCTCAGTGTTTTTAAGGATATGTTAAGGTTGTGCAGCCTAATGATTTTATGTATGCCTGTTAACTCGTTGTTTATGGTTTTGATACTTGATTCGTACTCTCTAAAGATGTTAAGAAACAGCAAAGTGGCGACAAAAATAAAGAACAAACCCGAAAAAAGTATATATTTGGGAGACTTCATTTTATCTATCCGTAAAAATTGTCATTTTTAAAGCGTTTGACAAACTGCACATCCTTTAAGCTCAAATTCGCTTAACAATAAAACCTCTTTAACGCTAACTAACAACAAACATATACGTTAACGGATAAATTGTCAATAGAGAATAAATGTAGAAAAAATGATTTATGTTTGCGTCTCAAAAAAGACACTCTCGCTGATAAAGTTAAACAATATTGATAATATTACTAAAAAATAGTAATATGCCGTCTATGGAAGCCACATTTAACGGTGTTTCTTATGGATGACGATAGCGATAGTTGTTTTAAGCCGCATAATTTGGAAGGGCTGTTTGGTCAAGAGCATCTGTTTGGGGAAAATAAACCGCTGTATGAGTTCTATTATGCGGATAAACTCCCACCCTCTTTGATTTTATACGGACCTCCTGGCTGCGGTAAAACAAGCTATGCGAAAATGTTATCTGAGAAGCATAATACACACTTTGTTCATATCAATGCCACATCTTCGTCTTCTGCTCGCTTGAGAGATGCCTTAAAAATTAAACCGCTTCTGCTTGTTATAGATGAGATTCACAGATTTGACAAAAGACAGCAGGATATTCTCCTTCCTTTTTTGGAGGGCGAGGGGGTTGTTATGGTGGGAACATCAACCTACAATCCCTATTTTAAACTTACAAAAGCCCTGCGCTCCAGATGCTTTGTGTATGAGTTTAAACCGCTTGACAGTCTGTCATTAAAAAAGATTGCCAAAAAGGGGGTTGACTGCCTTGGTTTGGAAGTTGATGACGATTTTTTGGATAGAATTGTTATGTATGCCTCCAAGGATGCAAGAAGGCTTGTAAATATAGTGAAAATGGTTGCGGATTTTCATATAACCAAGGATAATCTTAACGATTTTTTTAATGTTGATGTCGGGTTTGACAACGAGACACAACGCTACGATTTGATTAGCGCTTTTATAAAGAGCTTGAGAGGAAGCAGCGTTGATGCTGCTTTGTATTACCTTGCGAGGTTGATAAAGGCAAACGAAGACCCCGAATTCATAGCAAGAAGAATGTGCATTTTTGCAAGTGAGGATGTGGGATTAGCGGACAGTAACGCCATAAACATAGCATCAAGCACGCTTAACATAGTTAAGGATATAGGTTTGCCGGAGTGCTATATCAATCTTGCTCACTGCTGCGTCTATTTGGCTAAAACAAAGAAATCAAACTCAAGCTATGCTGCCGTAAAGAAGGCGATTAAAGATGTTGAAAACGGTGTAATCCTCGATGTTCCGCCGCATTTGAAATCTCATCCGACAAAACCTTATCTCTACCCCCACAACTATAAGAACTCAAGAGTGGAGCAGGAATATACCACAAAAAAAGTTAAATATTTTGAAAAAAGGGAAAACGATACTCTATGAAAATATCTGAAGTCGGCGAATTCGGCTTGATAGAAATTATTAAGAATATGGCAAACCGTAAGTTGGTCGGAGGAATTGGCGATGATTGTGCTGTAATTGATATTGCTAAAGAGAAGGAACTTCTTGTAACCACCGACACGCTTGTTGAAGGTGTTCATTTTTTAAAAGATACGGATGCTTACAAGCTGGGAAGAAAATCTCTTGCTGTCAGCGTAAGTGATGTGGCTGCTATGGCTGCTTTGCCGAGGTGGGCATTTTTGTCAATCTCTTTGAGAGATATGGAGCTTGGGTATGTAAAGGCATTTATGGAGGGGTTTTACTCGCTTGCCGATGAGTTTGGAATTGATTTGCTTGGAGGTGACACGACAAAAAGCTCGGTTTTTTCCGTAACCGTGACACTTATCGGTGTAGATGATAAAGGGAAATCCGTAAAAAGAGGCGGCGCCAAGGTGAAAGACAACGTCTATGTGACAGGTAAGATAGGCTGTTCGTATGCCGGGTTTGAAGCTGTAATAAAAAAAATTGACGGATATGAGGAGTGCAAAGAGAGGCACAACAACCCCTATCCGAGGCTTAAAGAAGCGCTTAGTGTCAAAAATTACGCAAATGCTATGATAGATGTGAGCGACGGGCTTTTACAGGATTGTTTGCATATATGTGAGCTTAGCGGGGTTGCCATTGAAATCGATTTGGATAAAATACCGTTTTGTGATGCGGATTTTGTTGATAAAGAGGAGATGCTTTCTGGCGGTGAAGATTATGAGCTTGTGTTTTGTGCACCGAAAGAATATGAAAATGCGTTAAATGACATTGATAACATAACAAAAATAGGTGAAGTGAAAGAGGGTTTTGGCGTTAGCGTTATTAAAAATTCAAAACAGTTGAATATTAAACGGCTCGGTTTTAAACATTTTTAAAGGAGAGGAAATTTGGAGGTTAATACCGAAATTATTTTAATTGTTCTATCGTTGATTGTATCCGCTTTTTTCTCATCTTCCGAAACGGCTTTGACATCTCTTAGCAAAATCAAGGTTGCTCAAATAGTTAAAAGCGGCTCAAAAAACGCCAAGTACTTCAATTTATGGATGAAGCACCCCAACAAGATGCTCAACACTATTTTAATAGGAAATAACGTTGCCAACATATTTGCTTCGGTTTTGGCAGGCAGCTTGGCAAATAAGCTCTCAGGCTCATCGCAGATAGCTATTACCACAGCCGTTATGACAATTTTAATTCTGTTTTTCGGCGAGATAACTCCGAAAACGTTTGCCAAACACAACGCCGAGGCTATTTCCGCCTTTTTTATCAGACCTTTGGTTTTGCTCTACTATCTGTTTTATCCGTTTACCTATGTTATTAATGTATTCGTTAAGGTTGTCATAAAAATTATGGGCGGGAAGATAGACAAAGAGCAGCCTTTAATAACAGAGGACGAGATTGAGTTTATGATTAATGTGGGTGAAGAAGAGGGTATTTTGGAAGACGAAACAAAAGAGATGATGCACAACATAATGGATATAAAGGATATTTCGGTCAAAGAAATTATGGTGCCGAGAACGGAAATGGTTGCCGTCTCCATAGACTCGACTATTGACGATGTTCTAAAGGTTATAGAGGAGTATGAATTTTCGAGAATTCCGGTGTATGAAAACGATTTAGACCATATTGCAGGTATTCTTTATGTTAAGGATTTGATTATGTACGCCAAAGAAGGTTTGAAAAATTTAAATATTGACCTTAAAAATATGATAAAGGAGCCGTTTTTTGTCCCTGAAACCAAAAATATATACGACCTTTTTAAGGAATTTCAGTCAAAAAGGGTTCATTTGGCAATTGTTATTGATGAGTATGGTGGTGTGGCGGGTATTGCCACAATGGAGGATATACTTGAAGAGATTGTAGGGGAAATCAGGGATGAGTATGACTCGGCGGAAGAAGATGAATTCGTTGAGGTGAATGAAAACACATTTCTTGTCGATGCGGGAATGGATTTGGACGATTTTTGCGAGAAATTGGGTATTGAAAAAACAGAGGATATGGAGGATTATGAGACCGTAGGCGGTCTTATTTACGATTTGGCTGATAAAATACCCTCTGAGGGCGAGGAACTTGATTTTGGAGATAAATTTAGAATAAAAGTTTTAAAAACCGAAGGAAACAAGATAGTGAAAGTTGAGGTGAAGAGGATTGAAAACGAATAAAAAATTAATAGCTCCGTCCATACTGTCTGCGGATTTTTTGCATCTTGAAGAGGAGATTGTCAATGTGTGTTCAGCCGGGGCGGATTTGATACATATCGATGTTATGGACGGTCATTTTGTCAAGAACCTTACGTTCGGACCTTTTATAATAAAACAGATAAAAAAGATAAGCAGCGTGGAGCTTGACGTTCACCTGATGATAGAAAAACCTGACGACTGGATTGATGTTTATGCGGATGCCGGAGCGGACTATATAACTATACATTCGGAAGCCTGCATTCATCTGCACAGAGCCGTTCAACATATCAAGCAGCTCGGTTTAAAAGCCTGCGTTTCTTTGAATCCTGCAACTCATCCGAGCGTAATAGAGTATGTAGCAAAAGATTTGGATATGGTTTTGGTTATGAGCGTTAATCCCGGATTCGGAGGGCAGAAATATATAGATAGTGTGAACTCTAAAATAAAATATTTGAATGATTTGAGAAAACGAAATAACTATAAATATTTAATTGAGGTTGACGGAGGAGTTAATACCGACAATATAAAAACCCTTTCAAACCTCGGAGTTGATGTTTTTGTTGCAGGAAGTGCCATATTTAAAGAAAAGGATTACGATAAGACAATAAAAAAATTTAGGAGCCTGATGTGAAAATATCTGTTGTTGTGCCCATATACAACGAGAAGGATAACGTTGCTATACTGCATAAAAAGATTAAAGACGTTATGGTTAAAAACAGCTATGATTATGAGATTATCTTTGTTGACGACGGCAGCAGCGACGGAACGTTTGAGGTTATGCAGCAGCTCGCAAAAGAAGATAAAAATCTGAAGATTATAAGATTCAGAAGAAATTTCGGTCAGACGGCAGCTATGGCTGCGGGATTCGATTATGCGAAAGGCGATGTTATAGTCAGTCTTGACGGGGATTTGCAAAACGACCCGGAGGATATACCTGCATTGCTTAAAAAGATTGAAGAGGGTTACGATGTTGTGAGCGGGTGGAGGAAAAATCGACAGGATGAAAAGAAACGTGTGGCGTTTTCCAAGGTTGCAAACTGGCTGATAGGAAAGATTACCAAGGTCAACCTGCACGATTACGGATGTTCCTTGAAAGCATACAGAAGTGATGTTGCCAAAAACTTACATATGTACGGTGAGCTGCACAGATTCATACCTGTTTTGGCAAATATTTACGGTGCAAGCATAACCGAGATTCCGGTTAAACACCATCCGAGGCAGTTTGGTGAAAGTAAATACAACCTGTCAAGGACATTTAGGGTTATAGTTGACCTCATTTTAATGTATTTTATGCAAAAGTTCATTACACGCCCGATACATTTTTTTGGAATAATAGGCTTTTTCCTTTTTGCTTTGGGTTTTGGAATAGATTCGTACCTTGCCGCGGAGAAGATTTTTTTCGGTATGAGCATAGGAAACAGACCTCTGCTTTTGATGGGAGTACTGCTCATTTTGACCGGAATAAACTTAGGCGGCATAGGCATAATCAGCGAGTTTTTAACCAGGATTTATTACGAAAGCCAGAATAAAAAGATTTATAACATAAAAACTATGATAAACTTTGATGATAAAACATAGAAACCCCTTACAAACGATAATTCTTGGTTTTTTGTCGGTTATAATTTTAGGCAGCATTGTTCTTATGCTCCCTTTTTCGGCAAAAAACAACCTCTCTTTTATAAACGCCCTTTTTATGTCAACCTCTGCCGTTTGTGTGACCGGTTTGAGTGTTGTAAGCTTGTCTAAATTGACACTAATCGGACAGTTGACAATCCTTTTTTTAATTCAAGTGGGCGGTTTGGGGTATATGAGCGTTACCTCCTTCCTTCTTTTGAGTTTCAGAAAAAAACTATCTTACGAAGATAAATTGATTTTGAAGGAGTCGTTAAACTATCCTACGATGTACGATTTACTGGGTTTTTTCAAAAGAATTTTAATTTTTGTTTTGCTGTGTGAAATTGCAGGCGCTGTTTTGCTTTCTGCTGTTTTTTATAATAAGTTCGGAGCCGTAGGCATATACTACGGTATATTTCACTCCATTAGCGCCTTCAACAATGCCGGGTTTTCTCTATTTAATACATCCTTGGCTGCCTTTAAGTACAACATAATCGTTAATTTTGTTGTTATGGGGCTTATAGTTCTCGGCGGTATAGGTTTTTTGGTTATTGATGAGATAATTTTATTTAGGGCAAAAAAGGTTAAAAGACTGTCTCTTCATACGAAGATTGTGTTGAGCTCAACAGCTTTTTTAATTGTTTTCGGTGCACTTTTCATATTTTTTATTGAAAGAAACGGAATACTGCAGCACCACGGGATTTTTAAGGATATGCTTGTAAGTTTGTTTCAGAGCGTTACAACAAGAACAGCCGGCTTTAACACGATTGATATCAGTTATATGCACTCATCAACTCTGTTTTTGTTTGTGATTCTTATGTTTATAGGTGCATCTCCCTCGGGAACAGGCGGAGGAATAAAAACAACCACGGCTTTTGTTGTGTTTTTGTCCATATATTCCTACATTCGAGGCGAGGAAGAAACAACCGCTTTTAGGAGAAAAATTCCGCCTGAGGTGATACAGAGGGCTTTTGTTATATTTTCTTTATCGTCCATAGCGGTTGTGTTTACATCTTTTGTACTGAGTGATGTGGAAAAATTCCCTTTTTTAAACGTTCTGTTTGAGGTGGTGTCCGCTATATCAACGGTCGGCTTGTCGATGGGTAAACATTTGAGTTTGTCTTCCGAGTTCAACGATTTGGGTAAATTTATAATAATTGTTTTGATGTTTTTGGGAAGGGTAGGACTGTTTACATTCTCCATAGCTCTATTGAAAAAAAGAAAATCGAGAAGCTATAAACTACCTGAGGGGAGGGTGTTTTTATGAGCAAACTGTACGGAATAGTAGGTTTGGGCAGGTTTGGAAGAAGCGTTGCACAGCGTTTGATTGAATTGAATAAAGATGTGATATGTATTGATAAAAACGAAAATATTGTAAAGGATATGGCAGATGAGATAGAAAATATATATCAGGCTGACTGCCTCGACGAAAAGGCTTTAAAGGAAATCGGTATGGCTGAAGCCGATACCGTTGTTGTTTCCATAGGCGAAAACATTGAAGCGAGTGTTATGGCTGTTGCAATACTGCACAGCCTCGGTATAAAGAATATATATGCAAAAGCCATAACGCCTTTGCACGGCAGGATTCTTGCAAAGGTCGGAGCAAACAAGGTGATATTCCCTGAAAAAGAGATGGGCATAAATTTGGGGAATAGTTTGGCAGGTATTGATATAATACAGACGCTTGCCGCAGGAAAAAGCTATGTATTTGCCAAAATAAAAGCGCCGAGTGTATTTTTTGATAAGAGTATAAAAGAGCTTGATGTAAGAAATAGGTATGCTTTGAATATAATAGGCATTGAAAGGAAGGACGATTTGAATATAAATCCGATGCCTGATGAGATTATTAGAGAAAACGACACGCTGATGGTTGTTGGAAGGCGTGAGGATGTGGAGAAGGTATCCAAATGAACGGTTTTGAATTGAAATGGCTTGCGTTTGAGATTACGCCAAGATGCAATCTCAACTGTGTGCACTGCAGAACAAACGCATCTATGAACTTAAAAGATAAGTTAAGCTATGATGAAATCATCACTGTAATAGATGAAATATCAAAGGAGTTTAAACCGGTTGTGGTTTTAACCGGAGGAGAGCCCCTTTTGAGAAGCGATGTGTTTGATATAGCTCGATACATAAGAAAAAATGGGATGAGGGTTGGTCTTGCAACAAACGGAACACTTGTTAATGAGAGAAACGTAAGAAAGATAAAGGAAAATTTCGATGTTGCTTCTTTAAGTATAGACGGTTCAACTGCTTTGGTTCATGATAACTTCAGAGGCGTTGAGGGTGCGTTTGATTCGACCTTGAAAGCGGCGGAATTGTTTAAAAAAGAGGGTTTGAGTTTTATTATAAATTCCTCCTTTACGAAACGCAATCAACACGATATTGAAAATACGTACAAACTTGCCAAAGAGATAGGAGCAGACGCCTGGTATATGTTTATAATCGTGCCCACGGGAAGGGGCAAGGATATATTTGGCGAGCTTATATCAAAAGAAGACTATCGTGAGATATTAAAATGGCATTTTTATCTTGAGCTTAAAGAAAAAGAGATGTTTATCAGACCTACCTGCGCGCCGGAATATTATGCGCTGTGCGATATGGAGGCAAAAAGACAAAAAATAGATTTCAAAAGGAGGAACCTAAAATTTTCAACCGGCGGTGCAAAGGGGTGTATAGCGGGTCAAAAGATTGCTTTTATAGGATATGACGGCGAGGTAAAACCTTGCAGCTATTTTTTGAGGAGTGCGGGAAGTGTGCTTGAGACAGGATTTTTGGAGATTTGGCACAATTCAAAGATATTTAAGGATATGAGAGATTTTCAAAACTATAACAAAAAGTGTGCAACCTGCAGGTATATAAATGTTTGCGGGGGCTGCAGGGCAAGAGCCGATGCCTATTTCGGCGACTATATGGCTGTTGACCCGTATTGTTTTGTTTAACTGCTATGATTAAGTGTCAGTCTTTAACCGCTTTCTTTTTTGTAGGCTGAAAATTTCATACTTTCTATTTGCATTTCGGCAAAATATATCAGTTCTTCGGCATTTTTTATGTTATGCGATGTCAAATAGGTTACAAAATACCCTATTTTCTGGTTATCAATTTCAATGGAATTCAGTCGTTTTTCAAGCTCTTTTTTAATTTCCAACGGTTTTTTACCCATATACACAAATGCGAAATAGTTTGAACCCACCCTTGTTTTGTAGTGTGCGTCTTTTATTTCATTTATGGTTTTTGCAAACTTTAGAATCATCTCGTCGCCCTTTTCGTATCCGAATATGTAGTTTATCTTTTTAAGATATTTTATGTCTATCATAAATAGATAAAATTCAATATTATTATCTATTAAATCGTTGATATACTCTATTAAAAGCTTAATTTTGTATAAACCGGTAAATGTATCTGTTTCAAAAATAGTGATTCTACTTTCTTCAATGTCTGCAATCTTGGATGAAAGGCTGTTCTGTTCAATCTTTTCTTCAAAGTATATATCACTTAGATGAGGCTCTATTTTATTGATAATTGACTGGTCTAAAGGCATATTTTTCATAATTGCTATTGCTTGGGAGATGCTGAACTGCTTTCTGTAGGGTCTTGTTGTGACAAGTGCGTCAAATGCATCTGCTATAGCCAATATTTTTCCCTCAAGAGTAATTTCCTCACATTTTAAGCCGTCAGGATAGCCGCTGCCGTCGCAGCGTTCGTGATGCTGTTTGATGAATGTTGAGATATATTGAAAAAATTCGATATTTTTTACCAAGTCGTATGAAAATTCAGGATGATACTTCATTATTTTATACTCATATTCGCTAAGTTTGCCCGGTTTTAATAAAATGCTGTCGGGTATTGCAACCTTGCCTATATCGTGCAGAAGACCTGAGACGTATAAATCGTACTGATTTTGTTTGGATAAATTTAAGATTTTGCCTATTTCTTGAGCATATTTTGCAACCCTTTGAGAATGTCCCTTCGTGTATATGTCTCTGATTTCAACGATATTTATAAATGTTTTTAAGAACTCAATCCTGTTTTGTTCTATCTTATCTTCTTTTAACTGCAGCGTCTTTGAAAAATTGTTTAGAGTAATTGCTATGGTTTTAAATCTTTCAAAATGCAGACTATCTATATCAATAGGCTTAATCTCAGCTATTTTTTCTGATATCTTGCTTGTAATGTTTTCCGTATCTTCGTTGGCAACTGAGAAAAATTCTGTATTAATTATGTAGATTGTAAGCAGTGTTAATACGTATAAAACAAAAAGTGCAATTTGAAAAGTTTTAATGTAATTTAACATACCCTCTGTAAATATGCCTGTTTTCATCTTTATCCTGTTAACATAAAAGCCTGTTCCTACCATCCATTGAAGAGGCTTATAGTATTTTCTAAATGATATTTTAAGTTGAGGTTTGTTTGTTGTGGGTGATGAATACCAGTATTCGGAGTATGTTTCGCCGTATTTCTTTAAACCCTGTATATACTTTTCTCTGTAGTGATTACCTTTTGCATCAGTACCTGCCGATGATTCTACTTTTCCTATACGGACTCCGAGCGACTTGTTGTATATGTTCATAGCAAAGTTTTTCCCGCCGTTTAGATTTAGTATTTTCACAACAAAAAAATAGCTGTCTTTATTTTTATCTTTAAAGATGAAGTTTTTTAATTTAGGAAAAACGTAATCCATAATTTTATTTTCTATCTCAAGCATAGGTTTGTAGGCAATAAGAGTTGTGCTGTTATCCAATTTCGTGGAGGCAACAAGAAATTTCCCGGAGTTTTGATCAGCTTTTATTGTTGGAGAAAAACATATCTTTAATGCTACATCTCCGAAGTTTGATATTATATTATTTTTATACGGTTTACAGTTTTTCAAAGATATAAAATCTATATTGGAACTCCCGTTATCATTAAATACGGCTAATCTTACCCCGTTTTCTTTACTTAGACGCTCCAATTGACTGTTTGAGACGGGCTGTGTTATCTCTTTTTTTATTATCCTCAAGCTGTCTCTTAGTTTTACGTATGTGTCTGATATAAATAATTTTGTGTAACTGTCAATGAAAGAGATGGCAGCATATGTTTCAAGCCTGATATCCTTTTTATTTTGTTCGATTTTTTGATTATATACAAAGTTATAGAGGGCTTTTTTCTGCTTGTTTTCCACATAGTTAAAAGCAAAAAACATAGCTGCAAACACTATGATGCTCACAACATATATAGCTATTAAGTAGTGCTTTTCTTTAATTTTTTTAAACATATAAAAATTCTAAATAAAAAATGATAAAAAATCAAATATTTTATAATGTCTCAATTGTTATGTATTCTTAATTTATGCACTATCTTATTTTAGAGTGATGTTTATAATAAAAATTCAAGCAAGCTTATTGCACTTGATTTTTTTACGCTTATAAGATATTTTTAGACTAAAGATGCGGATGTAGCTCAGATGGTAGAGCGCAAGCTTCCCAAGCTTGAAGTCGCGGGTTCGAGACCCGTCATCCGCTCCACTTTTTTTGAGGGGATACAGTGTGGATATAGTTCGTTTTGTAAATGAGGCACATCTAAACCCGATTCCGTACGGGCAGTTATTTATAGGAGAAACATTTCTTTTGCCCGTCTATTTTTTTAAAAAGCTCAAAATAGTTTTTGAAGGTGTGGAAAATTTGCAGGAGAGACCGGTTATATTTGCTATGAACCATACGGACAGATACAACTACTGGCCATTTCAGTTCTACCTTTGGAAAAATAAGGACAGATTAAAGATAAAACATCCGTTTACTGCAACGTGGGTTAAAGGTAAGTACTATGAAAGCAAGTTCGTTGCAAGTTTTATGAAGTGGACGGGCAATATACCGGTTCCGTCCAAAGGATATTTAATTGCCAAAGATTTTGTAGATATGTTCGGCAAAAAAGACAAGCTGAAAGAGACGGATTTTAGGCTCTTAAAGGCGTATGTAGAGGGTAAAGAGGATGAAGAGGCGCTTGAAAAATGCAGCGATAAAAGGGTGTTGAAGTTAATTAAAACCCCACACGATGAGTTCGACCCGTCGGTTAACTCCTACAAAGAGTATATAAACAACCTGTTTTACGGTTTAATGGAGAAAGTGAGGGAGCTAAACAGGGATGCCGTTTACAACAAAGGTCTCAATCTTATAATATTCCCTGAAGGCACACGCTCCAAAAAACTGATAA
The DNA here is from genome assembly GCA_027035575.1 of Desulfurellales bacterium. Taxonomy (GTDB): domain Bacteria; phylum Campylobacterota_A; class Desulfurellia; order Desulfurellales; family Hippeaceae; genus S144-51. Next base: position 32,122 of record JALVUQ010000024.1, read on the forward strand.
AGGGAAAACCCGGAATAGCACAGATGGCTTTGAGTTTAAAGGTTCCGGTTGTTCCTGTCGGCTGCAACGGAAGCGATAAGGCATACGACGGAAACTTACCCTTTCCAAAAAGCAACAAAACCATTGTTTATAGGATAGGAAAGCCAATAATGCTCAATGAGATTTCAAAAGAGTTTGACATATCGGAAAATTTTGTACCCTTTACCGAGCAAAGCAGAGAGTTAAACGAGGTTTTTGAGAGGGCTACCAATATAATTATGGAGCGTATATCGGAACTTCTTGATGAAGAGTACAGAGGAGATTACAGCAAAAAAAACGAATCGTCGGTATCTTCTTTTATCTAAATTTCTTGATTTTTCCAAAAAATTAGAGCTTTCTGACGATAATGGAATGTTCTTTGTCGTAAGTTTAAACTTGAAAAAGCTCAAGAAGTTTGTTAATTTACTCTATGAAAATCGAGGAGGAGTGGCCGAGTGGTTGAAGGCGGCGGTCTTGAAAACCGTTGAACTCGTGAGGGTTCCGTGGGTTCGAATCCTACCTCCTCCGCCACATTTAAAGGAGAGATGGCCGAGCTGGCTGAAGGCGCTCGCCTGCTAAGCGAGTGTGTGGGCAAAACCTGCACCGAGGGTTCGAATCCCTCTCTCTCCGCCATTTTATCTTATGTTCATATTTGCAAAATAGCCTGTTTTTTCTACTGTTTTTACCATTGATGTCAGTGATTTGTTGAGAGGAACTTCAATATTTAATTTTTCTGCGAGCTTAACAATATATCCGTTTAGATAATCAATCTCTGTTTTTTTGCCTTTTCTTAAATCCTCGCCCACACTCGCACTCCAGCTTTTTGGCTTAAAACTCATTAGAAATTCAAAAACCTCGCTTGAAAGTTTCTCTGCATCAAAATCGAGGTTTAAGGCTTTTAAAACCCTAGTTATTTCACTTAAAACAGCCTCAACCATCCATTTTATATTCTCATCCTCCAGATTCTTTGTTCCGGTTAGGCTGTTCAGCGTTGCACCTGCGCAGTAAAACATCATCTTGTGCCACTTCTGCCTCATAATGTCATCGCTTAAAACGCTTTTTATGCCGCATTCGTTTAACACGCTATTTATCTTTTTTGCCTTTTCTTTGGATTTTTTGCTCAAATACCCGATTTTCATACCTTCGTTTAAAAACTCTTCAATTGTATGGCTGTTTATCGTTTTGGAGCCTATCATAACATAAGCCGGCAGCACGTTTTCTTTGCCGAGACTCTTTTTAGCTGCACTTTCCGCATAAACGCCGTTTTGAATCGTTATAACCGGTATGTCTTTAAAAAAGGCTGATATATCCGATAAAGAGTTGTCAATATCAAAAGATTTGACAGATAAAATAATGAATTCCGGTTTAAGGGAAACCTCTTTTATGTTTGTGTATAGTGTTAACTCTGATAGTTCTTTTTTTGAGCCTTTAATGAATGTAAGACCTTTTTTATCAACTGCCTCTTTTTTTTCTTTTTTGGATACGATTTCCACATCGTGCTTTTTTGAGAGGTATCTTGCAAACAACAAGCCCAAAGAGCCCCCTCCGTATATCAAAATATTCATAACGCCCTCCAAAATTAAGTTACCATATTTATTTTAAGATTATGCGTTTTGTCAAGTTTTTGCATAAACTGCAAATGTTGTTGAATTATGGCAAATTATATGATATTTATTTTCAGATGGGAAAAGTTTTAATAAAAGGAAAGAATTTTTTAGGCTTCGAAATCGAAATTAAAGCCGAAGATATTAACAAGATAAAAAAAGAGCTTGATATAGTAATATCAAGCAGCGCCCATTTTTTGAAAAACACCATAGTGACGCTTAAATTAACCGAGAAAAACAAACTCTACGCAAAAGATGTAATAAAGTTTTTAAATGAAAAAGATATTGACATTAACGCCGTTGTTGTGGCTAATAAGAAAAACTGCGCAGCCGATGTCCCTATCATAGAGACGAGAAATATACATCTTTTGGCTGAAAGGGAAGGAGAACAGGCGGCAACCTTTAAAGGTAATTTGAGAAACGGTCAAACGATAAGGGTGGACGGTGATTTGATAGTTGCGGGGAATGTCAACTCAAACTCCTATATATATGCAACCGGCAATATATTTGTTCTCGGTAATTTGGACGGAATACCCCACGCAGGATACGGCGGCAATAATGAAGCGGTAATTTTTGCATTTTCTATGAATCCTCCGCAGATAAGAATAGGAGACTTTATAACCCGTTCTCCTGAGGAGGGTGTAAAGATAAAGAATAGAAACGCTGCTTTTTCTGAGGTAGCGTATGTCAGTGAGGGGAATATTGTTATAAGCACCTATGAGGAGTGGTTAAAATTAAAGAGATAACGGAGTAAATTATGTCTGGAAAAGTTTTGACAATTACATCGGGTAAAGGGGGTGTCGGTAAATCTACCTCTTCTGCCAACCTGGCGCTTGGGCTGGCTCTATCTGGCAAAAAGGTCGTTACGATAGATTTGGATATCGGTTTGAGAAATCTCGATATGATATTGGGTCTTGAAAACAGGATAGTGTATGATGTCGTGAATGTCGTTGAAAAAGCCTGTAAAATCAATCAGGCTCTTATTAAAGACAAGAGAACCGACAACCTGTTTTTAATAGCGGCGGCTCAAACGAGGGATAAATCGGCTGTAACATCCGAGCAAATCATAGGTTTGACAAATGAGTTAAAGAAAGATTTTGATTATGTGATTCTTGATTCGCCTGCGGGAATAGAAAGCGGGTTTAGGAACGCTATGCTGCCGGCTGATGAAATTATAATTGTGACAACGCCGGAAATATCTGCGGTTAGGGATGCAGACAGAGTTATAGGCATATTGGAATCGAACGACAAAACACAGGTGAGCCTGATTATAAACAGAATAAATCCGACTTTGGTAAAAAAGGGAGATATGATGAGCAAAGACGATGTACTGCAGGTATTGAGTATTCCCTTAATTGGTGTTGTTCCCGAAGACAGCAACATAGTCAGCTACACAAATATAGGAGAACCGTCTGTTTTGCATAAGGACTCCAACTCCGGCGCTGCGTATAAAAATATAGTTAAAAGGATTTTGGGCGAAGATGTGCCGTTTATGGAAATTACGGAAGAAAAGAAGGGATTTTTACAAAGCATAATAAACTTTTTTAAGGAATAACGGATATGTTTTTTGATTTTTTTAAGAAACGAAAGAAAACAAGTGCCACCAAAGCTAAAGAGAGATTGCAGATAATTCTTGCCCACGAAAGAGCGGCAAACAAAGCACCGTTTTTGGATGATTTGAGGCAGGATATTATAAAGGTTATATCTAAATATGTGGATATAGACCCGAAAACAATCAATGTGAATCTTCAAAAAGACAACTCTATGGAAGTGCTTGAGATTAATATTCCGATTAAATAGCTTTTGTTTTGGTCAAGCTGTGGCTTAAAACCTGCAGCAAAATCCCCGACACTATGAATGTTAAAGCAACAAGAGAGTATAAATATATTTTCTCTTTCAAAAAAAGGCTTATAAACAATAAAGCGACAAAAGGCGTAAGATATACGGCATTTGATACTATGTGTATGCTGCCTTTTTTGAGTGCATAAAACCAAAAAATATAGGATATGCCGTTTGAAAATATACCGTTTATAACAAGCCAAACAATTATATTGGTATTTACCTTTTCTATGCTTGAAAACGGAACAAATACCAAGGATACGACAAACGCTGCAAGGAAATATATAAAAACAGCTATTGTTTCGTCATACTTTGCACCTTTACCCATAACACTGAAAAGAGAGAAGCTGACTGCACCGAAAAAAGCCATTATATCCCCTTTTATGCTACCAAAACTGATTGAGAGCATATTGCCCTTTGTAACGATAATTACAACACCCGTAAAACTTATCAGTATGGATATGATTTTTATTGGTGTAAGACGTTCTTTGAGTATAAAAAAGGCAAAAATAACTATCAAAACAGGCCAGAGATAATTTATTATAAATACCTCTTGGGCTGTTGCCATAGAGAAAGCTCCGTAGAGAAATATGTAGTAAACAAAAGAACCGAGAATACCCAAAAAAGACATATACAGGTAGTCTTTTGTTGTGTAGCTTTTTAAAATACTCCATTTTTTTGCAAATGTTATATATATTCCGAGTGTTATAAACGATATGAAGTTTGAAAAAAGGAGCATTGCAAAGTTGTTCATCCCGATTAACACCTTTTTTGAGCATACGGGTATCAACGCCCAGGAAATAATACATAAAATTACATAGACGTAGGCTCTAATCTTTGTTTTGTTCAATCCTGATTCCCTCTTCTGCAATTAAAACCGGTATGCCGTCTTTTACGGGGTACTTTATTTTGCAGGCTTCACATATTAAAAATTGACCGTTTTCTTCCTCTTTAAGGCTGCCCTTGCAGACAGGACAGCATATAATCTCAAGAAGATTTTTATTTATGCTCATAATATTCCTCCATATTTTTCTTTATTATATCATTTAACTCGTTTTGTTTGAATACTATTTTTGACGGTATGTTTATAAGTTTTATGTTGGCTGACTTTAGAGCAGGAGATATTACGTTTAAAGAAAACATCTTAGATTTGTTGTCATCATTTATTATAAAAACCGCAGCAACAGGATTCATATGCGGTTTTTCCACTATCAAAAAATCTACGAATTTTCCGTTTATTCTCAAATATGCGTTTCTGTCATTTTTGGGTGACCAGAGAAAATCGGTTAATCTCATTTTGGGGAATACCTTTAAATTCAAAGCGTTGTTTTGTATGTAGGAGTGCATTGCATCATATACGGTTTTTTCCGTTTTGGACAGCAAAAACTCTTTGGGTTTGTATGCCGTTTTATCGTCCTTAATTACGCACTCCTTATTTTTTATGAAAAAGTAGTAAATTATTATTAAAATCACCAAGGAAACGACAATAATAAGCCACATACAACCTCCTTTTTTAAAGAATAAAATATTTTGTAAATTTTATCCAGTAAAAACAAGGTTTACGGTAAATAACGGGGTAGGGCAAGGGAAAGAATGTTCAATTTTTATTTGCGGCTTGAAAAAGATTTATAAAAGCAAAAATCACTATGCCCACGACTATGCCCACGATAAATTCCGATATGATAACGGGCAAAAGTGAAAATGTATCGTGAATGAAGCGTATATTGTGCAGATATATGCTTCCTGAAACCAAAATCATCGCAATAGTTCCAAGATAGGATAAAACTTTTATAACAACCGGCATAGAACGAATGAGAAATACGCCCGCCTTTTTTAAGTGCCTGTTTTTGTTGTTGTCCATCTCAATCAACTTTATGCCGAAATCATCCATCCTTACGATAATTGTAACTATGCCGTAGACCCCAATTGTTGCAATAAAAGAAACCAAAGCCACAACGGGCAGTTGAATATACAGCGGGGAATCTTTAACGCTTCCGAGTGCCATTATGACAATTTCTATCGATAGAATAAAATCGGTTCTTATGGCGGATTTTATCTTGCTCTTTTCGTCATATTTTTTATTCGGTTTGCTGCCTTTTGAGTCTTCGGAGCGCGGATGAAAGATATATTCATATATTTTTTCGACGCCTTCAAATGCCAAATATGCACCGCCTAAAACAAGAAGCGGCGTTATGGCTTGAGGAATGAAGGCGCTTAACAAAAAGACAATCGGTAGCAGTATGAGCTTGTTTATGAAAGAGCCTTTGGTTATGGCTATCAATATAGGTATTTCTCTTGACGAGATAAAGCCGGACGCATTTTTGGCATTGATAGCCAAATCGTCTCCGAGAATCCCCACTGTCTTTTGAGTGGCTATTTTGGTAGTTGCGGCTATATCGTCCATAAGTGTTGAAATGTCGTCTAAAAGCGCAAAAAAACCTGAAGCCACACCTGCCTCCTCTAATATTTTTACCCTTAATTATTACATTGTTGTGCCTATTTTCAAAATTTTTGCTCAATTGTCATAAAATTTTGACTTTTTTTCTATTTTGTATAAATTTTATTAGATGGGTAAAACAGTTATAGTATCGATTGAGACGCATAAGCGAAAAGAAGCGCTGGATATAACAAAAACAATTAAGGATAGCATAGGTAGTGTAAAGAGCGGATTGGTTGTCGTTTATGTTCCGCATACAACAGCAGGAGTTATAGTCAATGAGGCATACGATAGTGATGTGGCAAGTGATATTTTGGATAAATTGAGCAGTCTTGTCCCGTATTCGGATAGATACAAGCACCTTGAGGGTAATGCAGATGCCCATATCCAAGCGAGTATGGCGGGTTCGAGCGTATCGATTATTGTTGAAAACTCAAAGCTGATGCTCGGCAGGTGGCAGGGCGTATTTTTTATGGAGTTTGACGGACCGAGAAGAAGAGAGATTTATATAAAAATTATCGAAGGGTAGGTATTGTAATGAAGTATATAATTTTGCTCGGAGACGGTATGGCGGATTGGCAGATAGACGAGTTAGACTCCAAAACACCGCTTGAGTATGCAAAAACGCCGAATATGGACATAATTGCCTCAGGTATTAAAGGTATGGTTAAAACCGTGCCCGATACTCTAAATCCGGGAAGCGACGTGGCAAACCTCAGCGTTTTGGGATACGACCCGCTTAAATATTATACAGGCAGAGCCCCTCTTGAGGCAATCAGCAAATCCATAGAGATGGGCGAAAACGATGTTGCATACAGATGTAATTTTGTAAATATTGAAAACGGAATAATGAAGGATTTTGCAGCGGGTCACATATCAACACAAAAGGCGTCTTTGTTGATAAAGTTGTTAAACGACAACAGGGAATTTGATGATATTGAGTTTTTTGCCGGTGTGAGTTACAGAAATTTAATGATATGGCGAAACGGAATGAGTGATAAAACTACACCTCCGCACGATATATCCGATAAAAAGATAGAGGAGTATTTACCGAAAGGGGAGGGCAGAGCAAAGCTATTGAAGATTATGGAGAAAGCCTCATCCGTTTTAAAGGATAACGATATACACAAACAGGCAAATGCAATTTGGCTTTGGGGAGAGGGTAAAAAACCCTCGATGCCGCTTTTTAGCGAGAAGTTTAACAAAAGCGGATGTATGATTAGCGCTGTTGATTTGATGGTTGGCATAGGAAAATTGACAGGTTGTCACATACCCGAAGTTGAGGGAATGACTGGCTTTCTGGATACGAACTATTACGGTAAAATCAATGCCGCTTTTGATTTTTTCAGTGACGGTGGGGATTTTGCATATGTTCACGTTGAGGCAACGGATGAAACCGGACATATGGGAGATTTAAACGCCAAGATTGAAGCCATAGAGCTTTTCGATAAAAAGATAGTCGGTGAATGTCTGAAGATGTCTTCGGATATAGAAGAGGGGTTGAAGATAGCAGTGCTGCCGGACCACCCCACGCCGATAAAAATCAAAACGCACACAAGCGAACCTGTTCCGTTTGCCGTATTGGATACTGCAAAAGAGGAAAAAAAGAGAGATTCATATAGCGAAAGTTCCTGTAAGGAGGGTATCTTTATAGAAAAAGGGCACGAATTTATCTCTAAAATGCTGTTTTGAAAGAGGTTTGTTTTGGTAGGTCCTATTGATGTCCAGAATGTCATACTAAACGCTACGGCACAAAGTCAAATTAACAGCAATGCTTTGGCTCAAGCTGCGGTCGGTGAAGCCTTTAGAGGTATAATGAACAAGAAGGAAGAAGAGGTTAAAGCAACTCAGGTAAAAGAGACCGAAAACGATGTACACAACACGATTGACGAAAAGAAAGAGAGACAAAGAAAAAAGGGTGATACAAAAGGGCACATTGACCTTAAAGCTTGATGCGTGCTTACATTTGACATTAAAGATGTAAAGTAATATATTGCCATAAAATAATAGAAACGGACGGGAGGTATGCGTATGTCTCATACTGCTGAGAACAACAACAAAAAACTGATGGGTTTTTACAACGCCGCTAAGTGGTCGATGGACGGAGAGTGCTATCTTGATGTGTATGCCGACAATATATCCTCAGAAGAAGAGGAAAAATTAAAAAGGCATCTTGAAGATTTGGGTATAGTTTTTGATGTGTCCAAAAAAGGTGTTATCAAGGGTTATTTCGAGGGGACTTACGACAAGGTATTTCCTGTTATGAGACAGCTTCTTGAAGAGGGTTGGAGTTGGTAGTTTAAGGTATCTTGAAAAAATTTATTTTTGGTATTATTGTATCTTTGAGAGTGAATCGGGTGGTCGCTCGAAAAAGGCTTTGTGCCTTTTTCGGGAGGAAAGTCCGGGCTCCGTTAGGGCTTTGAGCGCCGATTGAAAAGTCGGTTGGGGTGACCCAAAGGAAAGTGCCGCAGAAAAGAAACCGCCCTGCACCTATCTTTTAATTGATTTATTCGTTAGTTTGAGCTTCATTTGATGTAAAAATTGCCTTTACCTTAAAAATAAAATCATTAGAAGATGGGTGCAGGGTAAGGGTGAAAAGGTGGGGTAAGAGCCCACCGCTTGAGTGTAGCAATACCTCAAGGCACGGTAAACCCCGCTTTGGAGCAAGACCAAATAGGAAAGCCTTAGGGTTAGCCCTACCCAATCTCGGATTCTTTTTTGAGATGGGCTTTCGGGTAGGTCGCTTAGATAAATGGCCACCGCCGAGTTTTGTTTTTATTGACAAGCTCGGTACAGAACCCGGCTTATAGATTCACTCTCTTTTTTTATTGTCTTATAGCGGTTTTTGGTATGCTATAGCCATTTTGAAGTGGCACAATTTGAAGTTGGTTTTTAGTCTTGAGATAGACTCTGTTGCACCGAGAATCAGGTATCCGCCCGGATTTAGTATGTCGTTATAAAATTTATCAACGACTTTCTGACGGGATACGTTGTCAAAGTAGATAAGGACGTTTCTGCAAAAGATAGTATCCATCCTGCCCACGGTTCTTAACTGCCTGTCATCTGTGAGATTTATATTTTTAAATACGCACTTTCTTTTTATGGCATCCTTAATTTTGTATTTACCGGGAGCTATGTTATCGAAGTACTTCTTTTTCATTTCAAAAGAGAGCTCTTTAAGCGAATATTCACCGTATATTCCCTCTTTGGCTTTTTCTAAAATTTCATTACTTATGTCCGATGCAAGAATTCTAGCCGGTATATTTGAGCCGTATTTTTCCATTAAGGCTATAACTATGGTGTAGGGCTCCTCACCACTTGAACAGGCTGCGCTCCAGATATTGATACCTCTTTTCCTTTTCAGCATCTCAGGAACCATAGCATCAACAAACGCATTGATTTGATTTATATGCCTGAAAAAATATGTTTCGTTTATGGTTATGGCGTCAAACAGATTGGGAAGCTCTTTTGAGCCGGATACGGATTTTATATATCTTAAATAATCCTCAAAACTCGAAAGTTTGAGAGCCTCTATTCTCTTTCTCAGTCTATTTGTAAGCAGGTACTCTTTGTTCTTTTCAAAAAAAATACCGGATTTATCATAGATAAATTTTCTAATTTCTTCAAATGTCTTTGGGTCCATTTTTTCTGGCACTTTTTATCAATTCCCCTTAAAATATAATTCTTTAACCGCAGCTATCTCTTCGTACAGCTTAAACGTGAACAGTTCCAAATCAACTTTATCCGACAACGTTACGTTATTTATGATTATTTTCCATCCTTCGTCCTCTTCAAGCGTGAATTTTGCGTAGTTTCCGCCAAATCCTATGCCTTCGGAATATGTTAGTAAGTCTGCGACGTGGACGATTGATACTAAAAGTTTATTATTAGCCTCTTTGGGATTGTGATGATATTCAACAATATCCATAAGTTCATTGGGCAAACCCCAAATCGAAAGCAACTTTGCGCCTAAAAGCGAATGGTTCATATCGTATAACTCCATCTCGGAGTCGTAAAAAGATAACCCTTTTTTATATGCATTTTCGAGTATCTCATCAAGGGCATCGGGAGCATACAAATCCAGAAGAACCTTACCGATGTCATGCATAACCCCACCGCTGAATTCGGAAGAGCTGAAATTTAAATTCAGCATATTTGCTATTATTTTTGCGGTAACACCGCATCCGAAAGAGTGTTCCAAAAATTTATCCCTGTTGAAATGTTTATGTAAGGGCAATTTTTTAACGCTTGTCAGCATCACGGAAATCATTACGATATTCTCAACCTGCACGAATCCAAGAAGGTTTATGGCGTGATTGAGGGAGTTGACCTCTCTTGATAAGCCGTAAAACGACGAATTAGCCATTTTTAAAATCTGGCTGACAAGGTTTGGGTCTTTTTCGATGATTTTCTCTATATCTTTGGATGTGGATGATGAGTCTCTAGTAAGTTTTATAACCTCAAACGCTATTGCAGGGAAAGCCGGCAGACTCTCTATTTTATCTAAGTTGTCGTAGAGCTCTTTCAATCTGTTCATAGCCAAATTTTATAGACATAATGCGCCCGTTTGTCAAGATAATTTTTTATGTAGGCGTAAAAGGTTTGCGTTGCATTTTTTACTCTCCTCGTATATAAAACGTATTGTTTTTCGGAGGTGCTTATGGTTGAAGAAGTTTGGGATGGTATCTTTAAGATTGAGATTCCGCTTCCTAAAAACCCGCTTAAATACATAAATTCATACATAATCAAATCAAAGGAAGTTTTTCTTATAATAGATACCGGATTGAGGAGTGAGTTGAGTTTCTCGGTACTTTCCGACGGTTTAAGGCAGCTTGGAGCGGACTTAAACAGGTCTGCATTTTTCATAACTCATATGCACGCCGACCACTGCGGACTGCTTGGAGAGTTAAGCAGCAGCAGCTCTACTTTGTATTTTTCAAAAGAGGATGAACCGTTTATAACAGGCTCTTTGGATTGGAATAGATTTTGGGAGCAGGCAAGGCTTTTTGCAGAAGAGCACGGATTTCCGAGGCAGCTTTCTCATCAAGCCATATTTAAACATCCTGGCTATCTATATTCAACCAAAAACAGACCGAAAGGCAGTGTGGTTAATGTTGAAAGCGGATATGAAATTACGGTTGGGAAATATACGTTTGAGTGCATAAAAACGCCGGGTCATACAAAAGGTCATATGTGTTTGTATGAAAAAAACAGCAAAATACTGTTTTCGGGAGACCACGTTTTGTACGACATAACTCCGAACATTTCCTCAGGATATGAAAATAGAAACCCTCTTGGGGCTTACTTAAAAAGCCTTGAAAATATTGAAAAGTTGGATGTTGAAATTGTTCTTCCGGGTCACAGAAATTCGTTTAGGGATTTGAAGAAACGCATAAATCAACTCAAAAAACACCACGAAGACAGGCTTGATGAGGTTGTTGAAATATTGAAAAATTCTCCCAAAAATGCCTATGAGACGGCTGAGCTTATGAGTTGGGACATAGATTGCGATAATTTTGAAGACTACCCTGTTGCCCAAAAGTGGTTTGCACACTCAGAGGCTTTGGCTCATCTTTTTTGGTTATACGAGCAGGGGAAAATCACTCAATTTAAAAAAGACGGTGTTTATATATTTGAAATTTAGTTGTTTGCCGCATCTATCATATTTTTTGCCCTTTCTTTTGTCAGTGCGACCTTGCTGAATATGCTTGAGCCGTCTCTTGTTGCCAGTTTGATGATTTCATCTTCTTGCTCTTTTGTAAAGCCGGCGTCTTTAAGTGTTAACGGTAAACCTGCTTCTTGCTTTATCTGATTCACGAATTTTTCAAGAAAATAGATAAACCTTTCGGCTCTTTGTTTTGTTGTGCCTCTGTATTCGTTCATATACGCCACCGCATTTAAAAGTTCCGATAGCTCTTTTGCCGATGCAACCGCATTTTCCTTAACACCGGCAACGAGAAACAAAGAAACGGCAACTCCGTGAGGTATGTGCAAAACCGAGCCGGCTGAATGAGCCAAACTATGGACAATGCCTACCATTGAGTTTGAGAAAGCCATTCCTGCAATAAGCGAGGCATTAAGCATATTTTCTCTTGCCTGTTTGTTTTCTTTGTCTTTAACCGCAGCAGGCAAACTTTCCCATATTATTTTAACCGCTTCAAAAGCCAAAGCCCTGCTTATCGGGTTGCTTTGGATGCTTATATATGCTTCTATTGCATGAGACAGAGCGTCTATACCCGATGATGCCGTCAGCTTTTTCGGTAAGGTTTGCGTGGCTGCAGGGTCGATGATTGCAGCATCAGGCATTAATAGGGATGATGCAAACGCCATTTTGCTTTTGGAATCCTCATCAAATATGACTGCAACCGATGTGACCTCCGCACCCGTGCCGGCAGTTGTTGGAATGACGACAAACGGCACACCTCTGTTTTTTATTATGTCAACGCCGGCAAGTTCTTGAAGCGAGTCTCTGTTTTCCGCAATGAGCATATTTAAAGCTTTCGAGCTGTCTATAACAGAGCCTCCTCCGACGGCAATAATCGAGTCGCAGCCGTTTTGTTTAAAGAAGTTCAATAATTTCTCAACAGCCTTTGTTGAGGATTCAACCGGTATCTCGCTGAATATCAAAGGCATAGGCTTTTTTAACTCATCAAACGCCATTTTTATTACCGAGTCTATAATACCGGATTTTTTTATTCCGTCATCCGTTACTATTAACGGTTTTTTTGCTTTCAGTCTGTCGAGCTCGTTCGGCAGGTTGAAGATGGCATTATCTCCCGATATGATTTTTACCGGGCAGTAGAATTCGTAATACATAGTTTCACCTCAACAAAAGTAGTGCATAAAGATAAAATTTTGCAAATAGCGATTTTTCTTTTAAACTCGAACCTTCAAACTCCTTTATAAGTTTTTTTGATATAATGTCTGGGAAGATAACCGCTTGAAGTCTGTTTATCGCATCCGTCAAGCACAAGGCATCGGATATATTGCCCTTTATTGACAGCCTGTGTTCTGAAAATGCTTGATATTGAGGCATAAATCCGGCAAAGACCAAAAAAGCCGAACATAAATTGGAGAATTCTAAAATCAGGTCAAACTCTTTTTGGTTTTTGGCATAAATCAAAACACCGTTTGATTTTTTCATAGACACCCTCAAGTTTGTATTTCTCACGGTCATTAAAAAGCTGAAGCGCTCAGGCAAATCTTTTATGAGTTTTATAAATTCCGTGTCATTTTTCGATAAAAAAACCATACCCCTTTTAAATACAAACATAAGAAGCGAAAGGATAAGCTCCTTTTTTATGAATTTAGAGCACATAAACGCACTTCCTTATACGGTATTTCTTGACAATTGTACGAGAATACACTTAAATTTCAAGAAAAAAAGGAGGCGTGTTATGTTTTATATTGAAGAGCTCTTATCCTCACAGAAGGATTTTTTTAGAAGCGGCGCCACGCAGGGGTATGATTTCAGATTAAAGGCTCTTAAAAGACTGAAAAAGTGCATAAAAAAGAATGAAAAAGCCATATACAACGCGTTAAAGCTGGATTTAAACAAACCGAAATTTGAGTCGTTTGTCGGAGAGGTAGGTTTTGTTATAAAGGAGATTGAATTTGTCATAGACAATTTAAAGACGTGGATGAAACCTAAAAGGGTGCTGACCGATATTGTGAATATGCCTGCAAAGAGCTTTATTTACAGTCAACCGTATGGCACAGTTTTAATAATAAGCCCCTGGAACTATCCTTTTCATTTGTCAATAATGCCACTTATAGGCGCAATCTCAGCCGGTAATACCGCTGTTTTGAAACCGTCGGAATTTGCTGAAAATACGGCGGTTTTGATTGATAATATTATTTCGGAGTGCTTTGATGAAGAATACATTGCCGTTGTAAACGGCGGTAGAGATGTAGCAGAAGAGCTCCTTGAACATAGGTTTGATAAAATATTTTATACCGGAAATTCAACTGTGGGACGGGTGGTTATGCAAAAAGCCGCAAAATATTTAACGCCGGTTTGTCTGGAGTTGGGCGGCAAAACGCCTGCGATAGTGTTGAAGGATGCAAACATAAAGATGGCTGCAAAGCGTATAGTGTGGGGTAAATTCTTTAATGCGGGACAGACTTGTGTTGCCGTTGACTATCTTGCCGTGGAAGAGGCTGTTTACGATACGTTTATTGATGTGTTGAGAAATGAAGTAAAAAAATATGTTTCTATGAAAAATTTTGAGGAAAATTATTCGAAAATAATTAACGCAAGACATTTTGAAAGGATACTTTCTTTGATAGATAAGAACAAAATTATTTTTGGCGGTGAGTATTCAAAAGAGAGATTGACTATATATCCGACTGTTGTTGTTGCAAATCCCGATGATAAGATTATGGAGGATGAAATTTTCGGCCCTGTTTTGCCCGTGTTACGCTTTAGAGATTATGAAAGCATAAGAAAATTCGTTGTTTCAAAAGAAAAACCGCTTGCTTTGTATCTTTTTACGCAAGATAGAGATATGAAAAGGAAGGTATTGAGCCAAATACAATCGGGCGGAGTTACGATTAACGATACTTTGGTGCATCTGTCGAGCAACTATCTGCCGTTTGGAGGCATAGGAGAAAGCGGAATGGGCTCATATCACGGGATTTACTCCTTTAACGAATTCAGTCAGAAAAGGGCGGTGATGGAGCGCTCTACAAAAATAGACATTCCGCTTCGGTATCCGCCGTATAAGGGAAAACTTCCCATTGTCAAGCGTTTTTTCTAAATATTTAAGTAATAGGTACCGCCCGAAAAATTACTTTTTAACGTTGCTCAAAAATCTGTTTTTAACCGTGTCGTAATCAAAGAGATTTGCGTTAAATCGGGCAGCAAATCTCAAAGACTCTTCCGTTGAGTGGGTTAGCCCGTAATTCAGAGCCGTTTTTGTGCCCAAGACAGCCTCTTTGGGTTTTGATACGATTTCTCTTGCTATCTCAAAAGCTCCGTTAAGCATCTCGTCTTTGTTTTTGTAAATTTCGTTTACAAGACCTATAGACAAAGCTTTTTTTGCATCTATCTTCATAGATGTGTATGCAAGAAGTCTCACATTGCCCTCTCCTATAATTCTCGGTAGTCTTTGGATGGAGCCCAAATCGGCAACAACACCTATCTGCGTTTCCAATATGGAAAAAACGGCATCTTGAGAGGCTACCCTCATATCGCAGGTTGATGCCAAGTCAAGCCCGCCTCCTACGCAGTATCCGTGAACTGCTGCGATGTATATCTTTTTGGAGTTTTCTATTGAGCTTATGCTGTCCTGCATAAATATAACGTTCTCGTTTAAGAACTCTTCGTCGGTTTTACCCTGTTTGTTGTTTTTGAAATTTTGCAAAAAGTCGTAAAAATCCAGTCCTGAAGAAAACGCTTTTCCTTCGCCTTTTATTATTACAACAACAACATCGTCGTTATCATCCATCTCTTTTGTGGCAGATAAGAGCTCCGCAAAAAATTTCTGTGACATAGCGTTTAGTTTATCGGGTCTGTTAAACGTAATGATGCCTATCTTATCCTTGTAACTTAATTTCAGCGTTTCATACTCCATTTTTTCCTCCGAAATCCATAGCCTTTTTTATTTTTTTTATCAGCATATCGGTTATTCTCGCTGTGGCGCCCCAAACCGTCTCGTTGTTGTATTCTATTATCAACGTGGTATAAATACCGTTTTTATATGTGTATGGGCGTTGTTCGAACGGGTGAATTTTAATCAGATAATCAAGCGGTATATCGAACAAATTTTCTACCTCCTGCTTGTTGATATTAAAATTGCCGCTTTTAAGAACTCCGACAAACGGATAAACAGCAAAATCGGAACGCAGTGTAACGGTTGCATCCAGAGCACCCAAGATTTCTATTTCACTCATATTGATGCCGATTTCTTCTTCCGTTTCTCTCAAAGCGGCGTACTCTATGCTTATGTCTGTCGGTTCTATGGAGCCGCCGGGGAAAGATATCTGACCGCCGTGCAGAGAGCCGTTATCAACCCTTTTTTCGTATAAAAGACTGAAATTATCGCCCTTTTTTATAAGCGGCAGCACAACGGCAGCCTGCTTTTCTTTTTCTTTAATTATTTTAATATCTTTGTTGAGAACGGATTTTAGTTTCTCTATCATCTTTTAATTTCTCAAGAGAGTAAAAAAGGGGAGCCTAAAGCCCCCTTTTAATTTTCAAGCTCTTTTTCAACAATTTGAGCTATATCTTCAACCTGTATGTTATCGTAAGACAAATCCTTGACGCCGTCGTCCAGCATAATCATACAAAACGGACAGGCGGTTGCTATAACATCCGGGTCTGTTTGAGCAAGTTCTTTGGTTCTGACCTTGTTTATCCTTTCTCCTTCTTCCTCAACCCACATCATACCGCCGCCGGCTCCGCAGCAAAAGCTCTTTTGACGAGAATTTTCTGTTTCCACGAGGTTTGCACCGGCTTTTTTAAGTATGCTTCTCGGGTCGTCGTATATTCCGCTGTGTCTTCCGAGATAACAGGAATCGTGAAACACAACCTTGTTGTTAAAATCGCTCTTAACATTTAGACGCCCCGAATCGATAAGCTCTTTTATGAATTGAGTGTGGTGAACAACCTCAAAAAAATCACCGCCGAGTTTAGGATATTCGTTTTTAAGCGTATAATATCCGTGAGGGCAGGTTACAACTATCTTTTTTATGTTGTGAGCCTTAAATGTTTCTATGTTTTCCATTGCCAGGTTATAAAACAGATACTCATTTCCGAGCCTCCTGGCACTGTCTCCGCAGCACTTCTCTTGTTTGCCGAGAATGGCATAATTTACTTTTGCTTTGTTCAATATCTTTGCAAAAGACCTCGCTATTGCTTTTCCTCTGTCGTCGAAGGCTCCCGCACACCCGACAAAGTATAAAATTTCAGGCTCGGGTTCATCCTCAATTGTTTTAACATCCAAATCTTTTGCCCAATCTGCTCTGTAATCCCTGTTTATTCCCCAAGGATTGGCGTTTATCTCCATATTGTTGAAAGCTTCCATAAGTTTTTCAGGAAATCGCCCCTCGGTCATAACGAGGTATCTTTTCATATCTATCATATTTCTGATGTGCTCGTTGCTAACAGGGCAGACAGCTTGACAGGCTCCGCAGGTTGTACATTGGAAAAGAGCTTTTTCGGGAATGCTTGCCTGGTATTCAACGTAGGTTTTTTCAGGCAGCTCAAGTTCGTAGTCTTTAAACAGAGGAACCCTTTTTTCGTCGCTGTCTTCCTCTTTTCCGAGAACGATGTTGGCATTTTCAAGGATATTGTCTTTTGCTGCCAGTATGACCTCTTTGGGAACCAGCAGTTTACCCGTATTTGCAGCAGGGCACAGACTTGAGCACCTTCCGCACTCCGTACAGGCATATCCGTCAAATACCTGTTTCCAGGTCAGTTCTTCAACCTTTCCTACGCCGTAGGATTCGAGTGACTCATCTTCAAAATCTATCTGTCTCAAATTTATGGATTCGTCAAGGTTAACAAAATAGTTGTTCGGAATGCCCGCAAGTATATGCAGATGTTTCGAGTGGGGTATGAAATCCAGAAATGCCAACAGCGAAATTATATGAATCCAGTAAGCAATTTCATATCCGACAAAAGAATATTTAGGATGAAAAATGTTGTATAGAAATTGAGAAAAAATCATCCAGTTGTCGGGTTTTCCTTCTTTTGCTATCTCCATCATTCCCATATAAAACAGCGTGAGCATAAGAATGGTGATTAATCCCAAAATAAAATAGGCGGATAAATGATAGTTCTCTTTCTTCGGATGCCATACGAGCCTTCTAAACAAACTCATACCTACTGCAACAAGGACTATAAATGTAAACAGGTCTTCCAAAAACAGATAAATATGATATCCGGTGTATCCCAAAAACGAGAAATCAAAACCCGGTATTAAACCCTTTAAAATCAGCTCTATCTCACCGAAAAGAAGAACAATGAAGCCAAAGAATAACATAGAGTGGAAAATTCCGGTGTAGTTAATGTCGGGGTCTTTTATCTTAAAGTGACATAACTGCAAAAGTCCCTTGTCTATTGCGGATTTTATACGCTCGCCAACCCTGTCGTATCTGTTTTCGGGCTGGAGTTTCTTTAAAAGGGAATAGAGATAGAAAACCCTTTGAAAAAATATGGCAAGGCTGACTATTAAAACAACAGCCAAAACAACGGATTGAATGTGCATTAAAGCCTTCCCCCTTAGAGATTAAATTATTTTGTAAGCAATTTGCTTATAACTATTCTTTGAACCTCGTTTGTTCCTTCGTATATCTCGGTTATTTTTGCGTCTCTGTAAAATCTTTCCATTTCGTATTCAGTTATGTAACCGTATCCGCCGTAAACCTGCAAAGCCTCTTTTGTGACGTATGTGGCAGCCTCTGAAGCCACGGCTTTTGCTACGGAAGATTCCATTATAAACGGCCTTTTTGCATCCTTTAACCAAGCAGCCTGGTATGTGACCCATTTTGCCTGGTCTATTTTCATCTTCATATCGGCAAGTTTAAATTGAACGGCTTGGAAAGCGCTTATCGGCTTACCGAACTGCTTTCTTTCTTTGGAGTACTCAACGGCTCTTTCAAAGGCTCCCTCTGCTATTCCCAAAGCCTGAGATGCGATTCCGACCCTTCCGCCATCAAGCGTATCCATAGCTATTTTAAAACCCTCACCCTCTTTGCCGAGGAGGTTTTCTTTCGGAATTTTAACATTGTCAAGGGCAAATGCGGATGTGTATGTTCCCCTTATTCCCATTTTGTCCTCATTTCTCAAAAGCTCTATACCTTCGGAGTCAAGCTCTAAAATAAAGGCACAAATCCCTTTATGTCTTAGAGATTTGTCTTTTGTTGCAAACAGTATTCCTATATCCCTAAATCCGCCGTTTGTGACAAAAATTTTGTTTCCGTTTGCCACGTAGCAGTCGTCTTTTTCTTCAATGGTTGTTTGAACGTTTGCCGCATCACTTCCTGCATCTGGTTCCGTTAAGAGAATGCAGCCGATTTTCTCTCCGCTGCATAAGGGCGGCAGGTATTTCTTTTTCTGCTCTTCGCTTCCGAACTGTAGGATAGGGTTCACAGCAAGAGATGTATGAGCGGAAATCAGAACACCGGTTGATGCACATACCTTTGAAATCTCCTCAACAACGAGAGCATATGACACAAAACTCAAACCTGCTCCGCCGTACTCCTCCGGTACATAAACACCGAAAAACCCGAGTTCACCCATTTTTTTGAGTATTTCATCCGGTATCTTATGGTTTTTATCTATTTCTGCGGCTATCGGTTTTAGCTCCTTTTGAGCAAAATCCCTTGCGGTGTCTCTAACCAGTTTTTCCTCATCCGTTAAGTCAAAATTCATAATATCCTCCAAAACTACTTATTTTTAAATTCGGGTTTTCTTTTTTCGATAAATGCCGAAAGCCCTTCTTTTGCATCCTTTGTTGCAAATAAAACGCCAAACAGCGTGCCTTCGTATTTATATGCCTCATCGGGTGTCAGATTATATCCGTTGTTTATGGCTTTTTTTGCCATTGCAACACCTATAGGTCCGTTATTTGCAATCTTGGCGGCTGTTTTTTGAGCAAGTGCCAACAGCTCTTCCTTATTTTCTTTAACATCCACCACAACGCCGACAGATTTTGCATAATCTGCGTCAATCATACTGCCTGTGAATATGAGTTGTCTCGCTATGTTTTTGCCGGTTATCCTTGCAAGCGTCTGGGTTCCGCCAAAACCGGGCATTATACCGAGAGTTACCTCCGGGAAGCCGAACTTAGCGTTTTTTGAGGCATATATAAAATCGCAAGCCAAAGCCATCTCAAAACCGCCGCCGAGAGCATATCCGTTAACGGCAGCTATATAAACCTTTTTTGAATCCGATATGGCTTGCAGGATTTTGTGCCCCTTTCTCGAAAACTCATACGCTTCAATTGAATTTAAGTTTTTCATAAACTCGATGTCTGCACCGGCGATAAACGCCTTGTCGCCTGCTCCCGTTACGATAACGCATCTGATATCATTGTTTTCTTCAATAGAGGCTATTGCTTCGTCAAACTCTTTAATGGTTTCCAAATCCAAGGCATTAAGTTTGTCGGGTCTGTTTATTGTCAAGGTTGTTATGTTACCTTCTGTTTCAAGCAGCAAATTTTTCATATCGACCTCCTATTTGTAGTCGTAAAAACCTTTGCCGGTTTTTCTTCCGAGATACCCGGCTTCAACCATTTTAACAAGCAGCGGAGCAGGTCTGTATTTTGAGTCTTTAAAATTTTCATAAAGAACGTTTTGCACCGCAAGCACCGTATCAAGCCCGATAAAATCAGCCAAAGTCAGTGGTCCCATAGGTTGATTCGTGCCGAGCTTCATAGCTTTGTCAATATCCTCAACGGACGCTATACCCTCATAAAGAACATATATTGCCTCGTTAATCATCGGTATCAATATGCGGTTTACGATAAACCCGGCATAATCTTTTGACAAAACGGGTTTTTTATCGAGGGATTTTGCAAGCTCTATGGCTGTCTCGTATGTTTCGTCACTTGTTGTAAGCCCTTTTATCATCTCAACAAGCTCCATAACCGGAACAGGGTTCATAAAATGCATACCAAGCACTTTGTCCGGTCTTTTTGTTGAAATAGCTATTTTCGTTATTGAGATAGACGATGTGTTGGATGCTAAGATGGCATCGGGTTTAACAATTGAGTCGAGTTTTTTAAACAGCTCCAGTTTTACGGCTTCGTCTTCCGGTGATGCCTCTACCAAAAAATCCACATCTTTAACATCCTCAAGATTTGTTGTAGGTTTTATGTTTGAGAGTGTATTTTTGATGTCCGATTCGTTAATGATACCCTTTTTTGCCTGTCTTTGCAGGTTTTTTTCTATCGTATTTTTAGCTTTCTCAAGCTGGCTTTCGGATACGTCATACATAGTAACATCAAAATTATGCAAAGCGAAAACGTGGGTTATTCCGTTTCCCATCTGCCCCGCACCGACAACCGCAACCTTTTTAATCATCGATTTGCCTCCTTATTTAAACCTTTTCAAATATTACGGCAACGGCTTCACCGCCACCTATACACAGCGTTGCAAGTCCGTATTGAACGTTTTGTCTTTGCATCTGTTTAACTAACGTTGCGGCAAGCCTTCCTCCGCTTGCACCTATCGGGTGACCTATCGAAACCGCACCGCCGTTAACGTTAACCTTGTTTATATCGAGGCTCAGTTCTTTTACTGCAATCAAAACAACAACGGCAAACGCCTCGTTTATCTCAAAAAGACCTATATCGTCTATGGAAAGATTTGCTCTTTCCAAGACTCTTTTAATTGCGCCGACGGGTGCTTCGGGGAATAGAGTAGGTTTTGTAGAGTATGTGGAGTATGCCACAACCCTTGCAAGAGGTTTTAAGTTATGCTTTTTTACAGCGTCTTCGTTAGCCAAAAGTCCTATTGCCGCACCGTCTGAAATGGTTGAGGAGTTTGCAGCCGTAACCGTTCCCTCTTTATCGAAAGCTCCTCTTAATTGAGGTATTTTATCAAATTTCACTTTAAACGGGTCTTCGTCTTTATCGATTATTATTTCACCCTTTTTTTGCTTAATTGTCAGAGGGACAATTTCGTCTTTGAAAATCTTTTCCTGAGCGTTTTGAGCAAGTTTGTAAGAACGAACTGCAAAATCGTCTTGCTCCTGCCTTGTTATGTTGTGTTTTTTTGCGATATTTTCGGTTATTAACCCCATATGTATGTTGTCGTAGGGGTCCCACAGCCCGTCATAGACCATTCCGTCGGTTACCGAGCCGTTTCCCATTCTGTAGCCGAATCTTGCTTTTTTGAGGTAGTATGGAATTGAAGACATATTTTCCATACCTCCGGCAATGACCATATCGGCGTCACCGAGTTTTATCGAACCGACCGCAAGCATCATAGATTTTAACCCGGAACCACAAACCTTATTTATCGTCATAGCCGGAACACTGACCGGAATGCCTCCGTATATTGCAGCCTGTCTTGCGGGAGCTTGACCTTCTCCTGCGGTAACAACGTTTCCTATTATAACCTCATCAACATCTTCACCTTTTAAACCTGTTTTATCAAGCAGAGCCTTAATAACATAAGCTGCAAGATGAGGTGCGTCTATACCGGATAAAGCTCCGCCGAATGAACCGAAAGGTGTTCTTAAAGCATCAACCAAAAACACATCCATTTTCTACCTCCGAAAAAAACCGTTTGAAATCAACAAAAAACCCGATTATTTTTCAATATAAATACCGCTTTTTAACCAAGATATGACTGCCCATAGATTTACCAAACATAAACAACAAAAAAGGGCGCATAAACGCCCTTTTTTCTAAGCACTTTTGAGTTTTTTTGTCAAAATTGGAACAAACTCGTTAACATCAGCCACAACAAACACATCTGCCACTTCACCTATGGGTGCATCTTTGTCTTTGTTAATTGCAACAACAAAGCCGGATTTTTTCATACCGGCAAGATGCTGTATGGCTCCTGAAATACCGCAAGCAATGTACAGTTTGGGAGCAACGGTCTGTCCTGTGGTTCCGACCTGGTGAGACTGGTCTAACCATTCGGCATCCACAACGGGTCTGCTTGCACCGAGCTCTCCGCCCAAGGTTTCAGCCAGCTCTTTCTCAAATTCAATGTTTTCTTTTTTGCCGACGCCTCTTCCGACGCTCACTATTACCTCCGCTTTTGTCAAATCAACGCCGGTTTTTTCCTGAACTTCATAGTCTATAAACTCAACGGAGGGTTCGACATCTCCAATATCAAGAGTTTCCACTTGAGGTGTCCCTTCAATAACAGGATTGAAGGCGCCGCCCTGCAGGGTTAAAACAGCCTTATCCGTTTTGGGTTTAACCTCTCTTCTGAATTTTGAGTTGCAGCAGGGGACGACGAACGTTCCGTCTTTATAGTCAACAACCTCCGATATTGGAGCAACCTTTAAATCTGCCGCCACTCTGAATGCCATATCCCAGCCGTATGAAGAGTGGCTGAATATGATATAGTCGGGATTCTCTTTATTTATTGCCTCTTCAATCAATTTTTTATGGGCATCGGGGTTGTACTCTTTGTATTTATCGGAATCCGCAAGATATACTTTACCGTCATAGGCTATTTGAGAGTCGCTTTTTGCCACGATAAACATTGCGCTTTCCATACCGAACTGCTTTGCAAAACCTACCAACTCATAGGTAGAATCTTCGATTTTTCCCTGTTTGCTTTCACCTATCAATAAAGCTTTCATTATTAACCTCCAAATTTACCTATTTAACAACCTGTGTTTTTTCTTTCAGTATCTTAATCAACTCGTCAGCCATCTCGTCAGCTTTACCCTCAAGCACAATTCCTCCGGCTTTTCTTTCGGGGAAATAGACCTTTTCGGTTTCAATCAACGGCTCTACCTTCAGCAGTTCTTCTATATTTACCGTTTTTAGTTCTTTTCTTTTTGCTTTCATTATGTTCGGCAGTGTCGGATATCTCGGAGTGTTTAACCCTAACTGGCAGGCAACGACTGCCGGTAGTTTGACTTTTACTTTTGCCCTTAAACCGCCCTCAAGCTCTCTTGCAACCTCAACATACCCCTCTTTATTCTCAAAGGCAACCACGGTACTTACAAACGAGTAGTTTAACATTCCGGCAAGAAGAGGAGCAAGTTGAGCTGAGCCTCTGTCTTGAGATTGAAGCCCCGTAAAGATAATGTCGAAGTTTTCGGATTTTGCATATTCGGCAATGGCAGATGCTTTTTGGAACGGGTCTTTTAAGTGTTCTTCGTTGTCGAGTATGTGGATACCCTTGTCCGCACCCATTGCCAAGACCTTTCTGATTGCGTCTTTGACCCTCTCAGGACCGATTGATAGAACCGTCAGTTCCGAACCCGACACCTTTTCCTTTAGTCTGACCGCTTCTTCTGCCGCATACTCGTCATACTCATTGATTTTATAGACCAAATCGCTTTGGTCATACCATTTGGAAGAAGAGTCAATCTTAAACTTGGATTCCATATCGGGAACCTGTTTCACACACACCAGAATCTTCATTTAAGCCTCCTGTAAATGTTTTAAATTTCTAATCTACATCATAAACTTATTTACGTAAAAGTCAAGCTATTTTTGTTAACTAATTTCAAAAATGTAAAAAATCCGTTTGTTATCTTTTTTGTTGAAGGAACAGAACTTGTCGGTCTGCAAGGGCAATGAAGCTTATTTGCATCTTTGATTTTATATGGCTGAAACAACAAAAGTTCTCTTTTATAGGTGCTTTCAATAAGTTCTTGCTTATTTATATATCTTTTAAACTCGGTGCTACCGTTTTTTTGAGTTTGTTTAAAAAAATTTTCTTTAAGACTTGAATAATAGTCCGTTATAACCTAATATTATATTGAAAAGAGAAACATAGTTAACAGGTTTGTATGTGGAGTAATGTTAAATGGTGGTTATAAAAACAGGTTGAAAAATGCTTGACATTTACGTAAAATGGTATATGCTAATAGTGAACGTATAAAAGGGGGTGTGTCGTGGCGGATAAAACAAGTTATCCTTTTAGGTCTATTCCCGAACTATTGATGAAGAACGCTTCGGTCTTCAAAAACGAAACTGCCGTGCTGTATAAGAAGGACGGGAAGTACATATCGATAACCTACGAAGAGCTTTACCATAGGGGGCTGCAGGTTTCAAGAGGCTTGAAAAAGATGGGAATCAAAAAGGGCGATAAGGTTGCCATCTTGTCAGAAACCCGCCCTATGTGGATGTTAGCCGATTTTGGTATTCTCAATTTGGGATGTATAGAGGTTCCGATTTACCATACCGATTCTCCGGAGCAGATAGCCTATATATTGAACCATTCGGAGGCAAAGGTTGTTTTTGTGTCAACCAAAGCTCAGTATCAGAAGCTGCTTGATGTTGTCGATAAAATAAATATTGAATTTGTAGTATCGCACGACAGATTTTTGGGTGACCCTAAACTGCCGGTTTTGACACTGTTTCAACTTTCCGAGATTTCGGAAGATATATCCGAAGCCGAAAAAAAAGAGATTGAGGAGTCCATAAAAAGCATAGAGCCTGATGAAATATACACGATTTTATACACCTCAGGAACAACCGGAAAACCAAAAGGCGTTTTGTTAACACATAAAAATATCATTTCAAATCTCTACTACACGGAGAGAAAAACAGGAAAAATACTTACAAAAGACGACATATTTTTGACGTTTTTGCCGTTTTCCCACGTTTTGGGCAAGACCGACAGCTGCTATCTTCCTATGTATGTAGGAGCCAAAATTGCTTTTGCGGAAAGCATAGAGACGATAGCTGACAATATGAAAGAGGTCAGACCTACAATAATGGTTACCGTGCCGAGATTGCTCGAAAAAATCTATGCGAGAATTATGGATGTTACGCACAATATGAGCGATACCAAAAAAGCACTTGTGCACTGGGCGATAGATGTCGGTAAAAATTACGTAGTTAAAAAATATGTAGAAAAGAAAGAACCGTCGGTTCTGAGATACTCAATTGCCGATAAGATTGTGTTTCAAAAGTTAAGAGGAAGTATGGGGCTTGACAGGCTTAAATTTTTTGTTTCCGGAGGAGCGCCTCTTGATAAGGATTTGAATATATTCTATTGGGCTTGCGGACTCAAGGTTCTTGAGGGCTACGGCTTAACTGAAACATCACCCGTGTTGTGCGTTAATGAGCCCGATAACTTTAAATTCGGTTCCGTCGGCACGCTTCTTGAAGAAACAGAGGTTAAAATTGCAGAAGACGGAGAATTGATATTCAGAGGTCCTCAGGTTGCAAAGGGGTATTATAAAATGCCCGAGGCAACAAAGGAGTCGTTTACCGAAGACGGTTGGTTTAAAACAGGCGATATAGGGCACATTGACGAGGACGGTTTCGTTTATATAACCGACAGAAAAAAAGAGATAATAATAACGGCGGGTGGAAAAAACGTTGCTCCTCAAGCCATAGAAAATGCCCTTAAATTCTCGAAATACATATCGAACGCCTGTTTGTATGGTGATAAAAAACCCTACATCGTTGCTCTTGTAACGCTTAATATCGAAAGAATTATAGACTATGCCAAAGAGCATAAGCTGAGATATCTCGATGTCTCCGATTTGGCAAAGAACGAAAAAATCATAAAGTTGATAAAAAACGAGATAGAGAAGGTCAATAAGAATCTTGCAAAAGTTGAAACCATTAAAAAATTTGCGATATTGCCGCAGGATTTCTCTATAGAGACAGGCGAATTGACATCTACCTTGAAGCTAAAAAGAAGGGTAGTTTATCAAAAATACAAAGATATTATAGAGTGCCTCTATACAGACGAGGGAACCTGCTTTACCTGTGCCGAGGCTTCTTCCTCATCAAAATCCTAAGGAGATGAATGATGATTTCCGATGTGCTTTTGGGCGAAACTCAAAAAGAGGTCAGGGCACGCACAATTGAGTTTGTGAAGAGTATTCCGACATCTCTGCTTTTGGATATGGATGAGGAAAAGGTAATATACCCCAAAGAGTTTTTAAAAAAGGCAGCCGAATACGGACTGTTGGGTTTAAGGTTTCCTAAGGAGTATGAAGGAAAAGGTCTTGGATGGACATCTGAGGTTGTTGCGATAGAGGAGATAGGCATTTTGGGCACAGCCCTAGCTTGTCTTTACTCCCTTGTTTCGATTGTAGGAGAGGCAATTAACACATTCGGAACAAAGCAGCAAAAAGAGAAGTTTCTAAAACCCACCATACAAGCAAAAATCGCTACGGCTGAGGGCTTGACAGAGCCAAGAGGTGGTTCGGACTTTTTTGCAGCTACAACAACGGCTGAAAGAAAAGGTGATTACTTCATTTTAAGAGGACAGAAAAGATTTATTGTAGGCGGTGAAGGAGCGGACTACTTCCTTGTGTATGCCAAAACAGACAAAAATGCAAAACCCCATAAATCTATGACTGCTTTTCTGGTTGAAAGGGATGAGAATGTTAAAGTCAAGCATATATACGGGCTTATGGGAACAAGGGGCGGTGGTACTGCAAGGATATCGTTTGACAGTGTCAAGGTTCCGATTGAAAACGTGCTTGGCGGTGAAGATGGTATAAACAGAGGGGCTGACGTTTTTTATCAAATGATGATACCTGAGCGTATGACCTCGGCAGCCGGAGCTTTGGGTATGGCACAGGCGGCATTGGATATTGCAGCGGACTATTCTACAAAAAGAAAATCGTTTTCAAGACCGATAAAAAGCTATCAGGGTGTTTCTTTTAAGGTAGCCGATAGTTTAATTGAGCTCGATGCCGCAAGGGCGTTGGTATATGAAACGGCACAAGCCATAGATAGAAATGAGGAAGCGGGAAAAATCAGAAGACTTGTTTCGGAAAGTAAAGCCTATGCTACCGATATGGCTTGGAGGGTTGTCAACAGCTCTATGCAAATAATGGGCGGAATAGGCTATACGAATATATATCCCATAGAAAGACTTTTAAGGGATACGAGATTAATTATGATATGGACAGGTACAAATGAAATTATGAAGCTGATTATACAGCACGAATTCTATAAGGAGGTGAGCGAAAGAGGGATTGAAAGAAGAGATTTGGAGAAAGACGCAATAAATAGCGATTTGGAAGAAGAAAAGATTTACGAGTAGGAGGAAGTATGAAGGATATTAGAAAGGTTGCTGTTTTAGGAGCAGGCGTTATGGGTTCGACCATAGCCGCACATATGGCTAACGCCGGTCTCGATGTGCTTCTGCTTGACATTGTCCCGAACAAGCTAACCGAAGAGGAAGAAAAGAAAGGGCTGACTCTGGAGGATAAGGCGGTAAGAAACAGAATTGTAATAAACGCCTTAAACAACTTAAAGAAGATGAAACCCGCAGCTTTGTATGTGAAAGACTACATTAAAAACATCGAAATCGGCAACTTTGAAGACGATATGCACAAAATAAAAGATTGCGATTGGGTCATTGAGGTTGTTGTCGAAAATTTGGATATTAAGAAATCTCTGCTTAAAGAGAAGGTCGTTCCGAATATAGGGCAGGATACGATACTCACATCAAACACAAGCGGTCTGTCGATAAACGCTATGGCAGAAAGCGTTCCCGAGGATTTAAGAAAGAGATTCCTTATCACGCACTTTTTTAATCCGCCGAGATATATGAGGTTGATGGAGATTGTTCCGTCAAAATATACAGACCCCGAAATTGTCAAATTTATGGCTGACTTTATCTCATTTAGGCTTGGAAAGGGCATCGTATATGCCAAAGATACACCTAACTTCATAGGTAACAGAATCGGCGTTTATTTGATGTTTGCAGCCATAAAACATATGAAAGAGCTTGGGTTGAATGTTGAAGAGGTTGATGCGGTTGCCGGACCTGTTATGGGATTTCCAAAAACGGCTGTTTTTAAATTGGCTGACCTTGTCGGCATAGACACACTTGTTCATGTCGGCAAAAATACATACGAATTGATAGATTCGTCTGTTGATGATGAAAAGGATATATACAAGGTTCCAGAATTTCTCGACAATATGATTAAAAACAAATTGTTGGGCAATAAAACAAAGAGGGGATTTTATTACAAAGAAAAGAAAGACGGAAAAAGAATTACCTACTACTACGATATAGAGACCGGTGAATACAAAGAGTCAAAGAAACCCAAATTTGCATCCGTTCAAGCTGCATCTCAAGGCAAATCCCTTGCTGAAAAAATAAATATTTTGATAAACGGCAAGGATAAGGCTGCCGAGTTTGCCTGGAGACTTTTAAGGGATGCGCTTTTGTATTCGTTTAAAAGAATTCCCGAAATTGCAGACGATGTTGTCAATATAGACAACGCTATGAAGTGGGGATACAACTGGAAGATGGGTCCTTTTGAGCTTTTTGATGCAATTGGCGTAAAAAGATTTGTAAAAAGGCTTGAAAAAGAGGGAACGGAAATACCGGAGAAACTGAAGAATATTGAGAAGTTTTATAAGTTTGAAAACGGCAAGGAGTTTTATTTTGACATCTTAAAGGGTGAATTCAAAGAGATAGAAAAGCCGAAAAGCTATATAAAATTGGATATTCTCAAAAAGACAGGCTCACTTGTTGAAGAAAACAGCTCTGCTTCCATTATTGATTTGGGTGATGGTGTTTTCAATCTTGAATTCCACACAAAGATGAACGCCATAGGCGCAGGTATAATATCTATGGCAAAGAAAGCCGTTCAAAGAGCGGAAAACGAGGGTGTGGCACTTGTTATATCAAACCAGGGAAAAATTTTCTCAGCGGGAGCGAATCTTGCTTTAATAGCTACATCCATAGCCGAAGGTGCATTTGACGATATCTATATGGCTGTTAAGCAGTTTCAAAATATGACAATGGGCTTTAAGTATGCAAAGGTTCCCGTTGTTTCGGCTCCGTTTAATATCACTGTAGGTGGGGGCTGCGAAACCTGTCTGCATTCCGATGCCATTGTAGCCCACGCAGAAACCTATATGGGTCTTGTAGAGGTTGGAGTCGGCTTAATTCCGGCAGGCGGAGGAACAAAAGAGATGGCGCTGAGGGCTATCCGGACGGTTCAGAACTTCAAAGCCCCGGATGTTACTCCCTTTATTGGAAAATATTTTGAAAATATAGCTATGGCTAAGGTTTCTATGTCGGCAAGAGAGGCTTTTGGGTTGGGGTATATGGACGATAGCGACTCCGTGACTATGGACATAGACAATCTCGTTTATGATGCAAAACAGGTTGCTCTGGCTTTGGCAAGAAACTACAGACCGTCAAAACCGGTTACCGATGTTCCGGCACCCGGGCGTGATGTTTTTGCTACTATTAAAAACCTTTTATGGACGATGTATCAAGGAAAATTCATAAGCGAATACGATATGAAGGTTGCCGAGAAGGTAGCATATGTTATGACAGGCGGAGATGTTTTACCGGCTACGATGATTTCGGAAGAGTATCTGCTTGAGTTGGAAAGAGAGGCATTCTTGCAGCTTTGCGGAGAAAAGAAAACAATTGAAAGAATACAACATATGCTAAAAACCGGAAAACCTTTAAGGAATTAGGAGGAGAATATGAGAAATCTTAGAAGTGCATATATAGTTGCCGCATACAGAACACCCGGATGCAGAACGGGGCGTGCGGCGAGACTGGGCAAGGGACAGTTTAAGGATTTCAGACCTGATGATTTGGCTGCCATAGCCATTAAAAGTGTTGTTGAAAAAACAGAAGTTGACCCAATGAGCATAGACGACGTTATCTTGGGCTGTGCTTTCCCTGAGGGTGAGCAGGGAATGAACGTTGCAAGAATAGCATCTCACAAAGCCGGACTGCCTTATCAGGTGCCGGGTATGACAATAAACAGATTTTGCTCATCCGGTCTTCAGAGCATCACCATCGCAGCAGAAAAAATAATGGCGGGATTTGCAGATTGCGTTATAGCCGGCGGTACGGAATCTATGACTATGGTTCCTATGGGAGGAATTAAATACTCGGCTAATCCTTATTTAATAGAAAACTGGCCTGAAACGTACACGCCTATGGGATTAACTGCCGAGTTTGTTGCTCAAAAACACAATATCACAAGAGAGGCTCAGGATGAGTTTTCTTACTACTCACATATGAAAGCTGCAAAAGCCATCCAAGAGGGGAAGTTTAAAGACGAAATCATACCTGTTGAGGTTGAAAAAACGGTTGTTGAGGGAAACAAGGTTAAAAAGGTTAAGAAGATTGTTGATATTGACGACGGAGTGAGACCGGATACAACGATAGAGGGACTTGCAAAATTGAAGCCTGTTTTTAAAGCCGACGGCACAATAACGGCTGGTAACTCGTCTCAAATGACGGATGCTGCTGCCGCTGTGATGGTTGTTTCAGAGGATTATCTCAAAAAGATGGGCAAAGACCCGATAGCAAGATTTGTTGTGTATGCCGTTGCCGGTGTTGAGCCGCATATGATGGGAGAGGGTCCTATTGCAGCCGTTCCGAAAGCTATGGAGTTGGCTAAAAAATTAGAAGGAATAAATATGGACGACATAGGCTTAATTGAGCTCAACGAAGCGTTTGCAGCTCAGTCGTTGGCTTGTATCAACGCATTGGGATGGAACGATATTAAAGACATAATTAATGTTAACGGCGGAGCTATAGCTTTGGGTCACCCGCTTGGAGCTACAGGCGCCAAGTTAACGGCAACGCTTTTAAATGAAATGAAAAGAAGAAATGTTAAATACGGACTTGAAACTATGTGTATCGGCGGCGGAATGGGCGCAGCCGGAATATATGAATTAATGTAATCAGGAGGAGATTTGTAATGAGCGAATTGTTAAAAGGCGGAGAATTTCTAATAAGAGAGGTTTCAAAGGATGAGGTTTTTACACCTGAGGATTTGTCTTCCGAACAAAAGCAGATGATGGAGACAACCGAACAGTTCATAAAAAACGAGGTTATGCCGGATGTTGATGCTATGGATAACAGCAACCACAACTTCGATTTGTTAGTGAGCCATATGAAACAGGCTGGCGAGTTGGGACTGTTTTCCATTTATGCACCCGAGGAGTATGACGGACTTGATTTGGGATTGACAACGGGGGCTTGTGTTGTTGAAAAAATCGCACCTGCCGGTTCTTTTTCGGTTGCTTATGCGGCACACGTCGGAATAGGTTCGCTTCCTCTGATATATTACGGAACAAAAGAACAAAAGGAAAAATATTTACCCAAGCTTGTTAGCGGTGAATGGATAGCTGCATATTGTTTAACCGAGCCGGATGCCGGAACAGATGCTCTTGGAATGAGAGCTGTTGCCAAGCTGTCTGATGACGGTAAATACTATATCCTAAACGGTACGAAACAGTTTATTACAAACGGAAGTATAGCCGATTTATACACGGTATTTGCCAAAACACCGGAAGGTGAGTATGTGGCATTCCTTGTTGAGCGTAATTTTGAAGGCGTAAGCGTAGGAAGAGAAGAAGACAAGATGGGCATAAGGGGCTCATCCACAGCACAAATAATGTTTGACAATGCAAAAATCCCCGTTGAAAATCTACTCGGAAAGGTGGGAGAGGGGCACAAGATAGCCTTCCAGGTACTTGATGAGGGAAGGTTTGTTCTTGGAGCCGCTGCCGTTGGAGCTGCAAAAGCCGCTTTGGAAGATGCTGTTGTGTATGCTAATGACAGAAAGCAGTTCGGTATGCCTCTAACTAAGTTCGGAGCTATCAAAGAAAAGATAGCCGATATGGTTTCGGGTATCTATTCTGCCGAATCGTTGGCATACAGATTGGCAGGTTTATACGATGAGCGCGTTTCAACCATTGATGTTGGAAAAGATGACCCGGATTATTACAAATACTACCACAAAGCCCTTGAGGATTATGCTGTAGAATGTTCAATAACGAAGGTCTATTGCAGCGAACTGTTGGATAAGGTTGCTGATGAGGTTGTTCAGATTTACGGCGGATACGGATTTATAAAGGAATATCCCGCAGAAAGATACTACAGGGATTCGAGAATCAACAGAATATTCGAGGGAACAAACGAGATAAACAGGTATCTTGTTCCCGGTATGCTTCTTAAAAAGGGTATGAAGGGCGAACTGCCGCTTGTTCAGAAGGCTAAAGAGGCTTTGGATATTATGATGACTCCCTCATTTGAGGAGCTTGACGAATCTGTAAGATTTATAAAAGAGAAGACTCTTATTTCAAACCTTAAAACAATGTTCCTTGTTCTGGCCGGAGCTGCGGTTCAAAAGTATATGGATAAAATTAAGAACGAACAGGAAGTTTTATTTGCTTTGGCTGATATGGCTATAGGTATATTCAGTATGGAGAGTGCGGTTTTAAGAGCTGATAAGGTTTACGATAAGGTTAGTGATGCAAAGAAGAAGATTTTTGAAAGTGCGGTTAAGGTTGCGACGTTTAATCTTAACGAAGATATTGCCAAAGCCGCCAAAAAAGCAGCTTACTTTGTGGAAGAGGGTGACAACTTGATGGCTATTATCAGCGGAATAAGAAGATTCACAAAGTATGATGCATCAGGTTTATTGCAGGCAAAAAGAGAGTTGGCAAATTATACGATAGAAAATGCAAAATATCCTTTCTAAAGATGTTTGAACGCCACACAATTGACACTCCTTACCCCGTGGGACCTGTTCACCTCTACGTTTTTAAGCGTAGAGGTGGACTTATCCTTTTTGATACCGGTCCTCCCACAAAAGAATCTTTTGAATACCTGCAAAAAAACATAGACTTAAATAGATTGAAGTATGTTTTGGCTACACACTCTCATGCAGACCACAGCGGAGGCATCCGGTTTTTAGCTCAAAACTCAAATGCCGACATTTTTATGCCAAAAAAGGACATACTGAAAGGCAGAATGTTTGACAGCATTGCGCCTCATTTTGAAGATGTGTTTATCGAACTGGGCTTTCCTAAGGAAACGGTTTCTTATATGTTTTCCGTTTTGTTGAGATTTAGAAAGGATTCTCCCGTTCCTGAAAACGTTAAAGCAGTTGAGGAGTCCGTACTGCCTCAAGGGGTTGAATTTATTCCTTTTCCCGGTCATTCGATAAGTGATTTTGTCTATATTGTGGATAAGCGTTATGCTATTAGCGGTGATTTTTTGCTGAACGGCATTTTCCAGACACCGCTTATTGAAATAGACCCGCAAACTATGAAGCCTTTTAACAACTATGAGGCTTATTGTAACAGTATCTCAAATATAGACAAGATAAGTAACTTGATAATTTTACCAAGTCATTTGTATGTTGATTCCGTTATAGAAACCGTAGCTTTTTATGTTGAGAAAATATTGAAAAGGTCTGAATTTGTACTTGAGTGCTTAAAGCAAAGCTGTAGTGTGTTTGATGCGGTCTCAAAACTTACCGACCCTTACAGTGACCCGTTTAAGGCATATCTTAAAGCCTCGGAGATTGTATTCTTTAAGTCGTTTGTTGAAAACCCCGAGCTTTTGAAAAAATCCCTTGAAAAAATAGGGCTTTATAAAAGATTTGAAAGACTGCTTAATAGGTTTATCTAACCAAATTCGTTCTTGCTAGAAACAGATGCAATTGTCAAAAAGTGTTTTGCGTATCAAAAATATCGATATATTTTACTGCATTTACGAGTTCTTTGTTTATTTTGCCGCAGTTTGCCAAATTTAAAAGCACTTCTGAGGCTTCTGTGTGGTTAAAGGCTTTATTTCTATAGGGTCTTTTTCTTCTTAGTGCAGAATAAATATCTGCAACCGTTAGTATCTGTGCTCCTGTTGACAGGCTTGTTTTATCCAAGCCGAACGGATAGCCGGAACCGTCTAAGTATTCGTGGTGGGAACTCGCTATGTGGATAATATTTTCATCGAGATTCATCTGATTGAGGAACGAGTATGTATAATATACGTGTGATTTCATTTTAAACCAATCTTCAGACTCCAATTTGCCGGGATACTCCAAAATATTAACAGGGACAAACAATTTTCCTATATCGTGCAGAAAACTGGCTGTTTTGACGATTTGACAATCCATATCACTCAATCCTATTTCTTTTGCAATTTTAAATGCGGTATAAGCCACATCGCTTGAATGTGTAAGCGTAAACCTGCTTTTTTTATCGATAAAACTTTCTGCAATGCTTTTTGCAATATTGTTAAAAAGATTGTGAGTTACACTGACACTCCTTACCTCAACATTGGCTCTTAAGTATTTTTTTATCTCATCTATGTTATAAATCATCATCAACAACGCATCGTTTCTCAGTATTGATAAGAAGGCATCCAAAATATCTTTAAATATAGGTTTGCTCTTGTAATTTAAGTATATTTTGCCCTCAAGCACCTCAGGGTCGAAAATTTTGTTGTTCCTTAGAATGATATCCACCTCATCGCTCAGATAGATGATTCTCGATAATAGGTTGTTTGATTCGGGGTTATGGTGGTCTTTTATGATATCAGCTATATTTTCGAATAAAGGTATGTTTTTTAATAACTCGTATCCGACAACTGCGTGGTGTTGAAGGTCTTTGCAGTCCCTCTGCTCATATTCAAACAAAAGTTTTGTCTCTTTCTCCACCGCTCCTATATCGTGAAGAAGGGATGCAAGGTATAAGTTTATTCTTTGACCTTTCGTTAAATTAAGTTTGTATGAGATTAAAACAGCTGTAAATGCGACCCTTAAAGAGTGGTTGCTCGGCTCTCCGCTGAGTATCAAATCCAGCGATTTGGACAGGTTTTCAA
>JALVUQ010000025.1 GCA_027035575.1 Desulfurellales bacterium
TAACAAAAAGGAAAGCGATGAGAGAATATCTTTTCAGTAGTGAAAGCGTAACGGAGGGACACCCTGACAAAATGGCGGATCAGATTAGCGATGCCATTTTGGATTATATAATTGAAAGAGACAAAAATGCAAAAGTTGCGTGTGAAACTTTGCTTAGCAACGGTTTTTGCGTTATAGCGGGTGAGCTTAAAACGACAACTTACGCTCCAATGCAAGAAATTGCAAGAGAAGTTATAAGAGAAATCGGTTATACGGATGCCAGATTCGGTTTTGATTATCGAACGGCAGGAGTTTTAAATGGTGTTGGAGAGCAAAGTCCCGATATAAGGCAAGGAGTTGAACAAGGTGAAGAAATAGGTGCCGGCGATCAAGGAATGATGTTCGGATATGCTTGCACGGAAACACCGGAGCTTATGCCTCTTCCTATAATGTTAGCTCATAAGCTTACAAAAAGATTGGCTATTGCAAGAAAAGAAGCAATTATTCCATGGCTAAGACCCGACGGAAAAGCTCAGGTTAGTGTCAGATATATCGACGGAAAACCCGCAAGCGTTGAAAAAGTTGTAGTTTCAACCCAGCATGAACCTGATATAAACCATTCTGAAATAAAAGAAGCCGTAATTGAAGAAATTATCAAAAAAGTAATACCAGCAAATATGTTAAGCAAAAATGTAGAATACTTTATTAATCCCACAGGAAAATTTGTAATAGGAGGGCCGCAGGGAGACGCGGGACTTACAGGAAGAAAAATAATCGTTGATACCTACGGAGGTGCAGCGCCTCACGGCGGAGGAGCTTTTAGTGGAAAAGATCCTACGAAGGTTGATAGAAGCGGTGCTTATGCGGCCAGATATGTTGCAAAAAATTTGGTAGCGGCAGGTGTTGCCGAAAAATTAACCGTTCAAATTGCATATGCAATAGGAGTGATTGAACCGGTAAGCATATACATAGATACTCACGGCACTGGAAAAATTAGTGAAAATAAAATAGAAAACGCCGTTAGAAAAATATTTAATTTAACTCCAAAAGGAATTATCGAAACGCTTGATTTATTAAAACCTATTTACAGAAAAACAGCTGCTTATGGACATTTCGGCAGAGAAGAATTTTCATGGGAAAAATTAGACAAAGTTGAAGAAATAAAAGAATTTTTGAATTTAAAGTAACAAAACATAATAAAAAATTTATAAATAACAAATTTTAAGGAAATTTTAAGCAATTAATGATATATTTTTAAGGACAATTCAAATAAAAACAAAGGAGATAAAATGGCGGTAAAAATTACTGATATTTGTATTAATTGTGGGGCATGTATAGACGAATGCCCGGTAGAAGCTATTGTTGACGATAGTGAAAATCCAACTGGTGAAGAAACTTATTACGTATATCCTGACAAATGCGTTGAATGTGTAGGTTATTATGATACTCCGGCATGTGCTGAAGCATGTCCTACTGAGGGTTGCATAGTTTGGGATGAATGTAAAGAAGGACAAACTTGCTCTGAAAACAGAGGAGAACCAGGAAAACCTGTAATAGATTAATCTTCCCTTTTTCCCTCTTTTTTTGTATAATTCCTCTCTAAAACTACAAGGAGAGAAAATATGGAAAGAACTCTTTCAATAATTAAACCAGATGCGGTAGCTAAAAATGTTATAGGTAAAATTGTAGACAGATTTGAAAGCAACAATCTTAGAATTGCAGCAATGAAAAAAATCAAATTAACAAAAGAAGATGCAGCTAAGTTTTATGACATTCATAAAGAAAGACCTTTTTTTAACGATTTATGCGAATATATGAGTAGCGGACCTGTTGTTGTAATGGTTTTAGAAGGTGAGAATGCCGTAGCAAAAAACAGAGAGCTTATGGGTGCTACAAATCCGAAAGAAGCGGCTCCCGGCACAATTAGAGCGGATTTTGCAGAGAGCATTGAAGCAAATGCAGTTCACGGAAGTGATTCACTTGAAAATGCTAAAAAAGAAATCGGATTTTTCTTTGCCGAAAGAGAGATTTTATAATTGCAAATCAATAAAACGCTAAACGGTTTAACACTTAAAGGAAACAGTGAGAAAAAAAAAGACTGTTATATTATTACGGGAACACTTGAAGGCGATGTTGAAGTTGAATGTATAAAATGTCTAAAATCTTTTAAAAAACATATTGAAGAAGAAGTTCATTACAAAATTGTCAATCCGCCTTTTAGCGGTTTTGATGAAAAATATGACATTATAGAACAGAAAAAACTCGATATCGACGAAATCTTAAAAAGTGAAATAGAATTAATAAAAAACGATTTTTCAAATATATGCGAAAATTGTAAAAACAATGAATTTAATAAAGAATTTTAAGGAGATAAAATGGCGGTTCCAAAAAGAAGAAACTCAAAAACAAGAGGTGCAAAAAGAAGAACTCATTATAAAATCAAACTTAGCACAGTCGTAAAATGTTCTCATTGCGGCGCTTATAAAAGACCTCATAGAGCATGCCCTAGCTGCGGTGAATATTAATGAAAATAGCAATTGATGCAATGGGAGGGGACTTCGGTCCCGAACCGATTATCGAAGGTGTTATTAAAGCATTAAACAAAAAAGACTTCATAGCATATCTGGTGGGTGATGAAGAAAAATTAAAAAAACTAGTTCCTGATAGTATGTCAGAAAAAGTTAGATTTATAAATAGTTCAGATGTTATAAATATGAATGAAGGGGCGACAGAAGCTTTAAAAAGAAAAGAATCAACTATTTATAAATCTATTGATCTTTTAAAAAACGGTATTGTAGATGCTGTGGTTTCCGCCGGACACAGCGGAGCTTCCATGAGTCTTGCCACTTTAAAACTCGGAAGAATAAAAGGCATAAAAAGACCGGCTATTGTAACCTTTATGCCAACAATCGAAAAAAGATATTCTCTTCTTTTGGATGTAGGAGCAAATGTAGATTGCAATGCCGAAAATTTAACACAATTTGCAGTAATGGGAGAAGTGTATGCAAAAGTCGTTTTAAATAAAGAAAACGTTACACTCGGACTGCTTAGCAATGGAGAAGAAGAGAGCAAAGGCAATTCTGTTACAAAAGAAGCATTTAAAATGATAAAAGAAAAATTTGTCAATTTTGTCGGTAATATTGAAGGAGGAGATATTTTCAAAGGTGAAGTAGATGTAATAATCACCGACGGTTTTATAGGAAACATAGTTTTAAAGACAAGCGAAGGTGCGGCTGAAATTATAGGAAAATTAATAAAAGAAGAGATAAATTCTTCCGGTATTTTACAAAAAATAGGCGCAATGCTTTTAAAACCTGTTTTTAAAGCATTAAAAAAAGCTACCGATTATGCCGAATACGGAGGAGCTCCGCTGCTCGGAGTAAACGGATGTGTTATTATAGCTCACGGGAAAAGTAACTCCAAAGCCATTAAAAACGCTATTTTTCAGGCAATAAAATTTATTGAAAACGATGTAAACAAAAAAATTCAAGAATCTTTAAAGGCTCATGAATGTATGCAAAATTAAAAAGTATAGGAGCTTATCTCCCGGATAAAATTCTAACCAATAAAGATTTGGAAAAAATAGTAGATACAAACGATGAATGGATAACAAAAAGAACGGGGATAAAAACAAGACATATTGTAGAAGATAATGAAGTAACAAGCGATCTTGCATATATGGCTGCTTTAAATGCTCTTGAAAATGCCGAAATGAGCGCAGAAGAGATAGATATGATTATTGTAGCTACAATTACACCGGATTATTTTGCAATGCCTTCTACCGCTTGTATAGTTGCTCAAAAATTAGGAATTGTCCGCCCTGCCGTTGATATAAGCGCCGCATGCACAGGATTTATTTACGCTTTGGCTCAGGCAAAAGCTTTTATAGAAAGTAATATGTATAAAAATATACTTATAATAGGCGCAGAAACACTCAGCAAAATCGTAAACTGGAAAGACAGAACAACATGCGTGCTATTTGGAGACGGGGCGGGTGCCGCTATTATAAGTGCGACACCAAATAAAGAAGAAGCGATAATCGATATTGACATAAATGCTGATGGCAAATATAGCGATTTTTTAATTACACCCGGCAGAGGTGTAAAATATGGATGTGAAACAAATAGAATTTGGCTTGAAATGAAAGGCAACGAAACATTTAAAGTCGCCGTAAAAACTCTCTCTAAATCCGTAACGGATATTTTACAAAGAAATAAAATGAACGGAAAAGATATTGATTGGTTTGTGCCCCATCAAGCAAATTATAGAATTATTGATGCAGTTGCAAAAACAGTTAAAATTCCAAAAGAAAAATGCGTCCTAACTGTCCAAAAATACGGTAATACCTCATCGGCATCAATTCCTATGGCAATAAATGAAATGTTCCAAAAAGGAAAAATAAAAAAAGGCGATTTAATGCTTCTTGATGCTTTTGGAGGCGG
>JALVUQ010000026.1 GCA_027035575.1 Desulfurellales bacterium
ATACCAAGTTTTTACTTTTTGCATCGTCGGCATTTTGGATCAATTCATAAATAAAGTGAGTCTTTTTGTTTGAATAAATTTGGCGGAAAAATATCTTATGTTTTAATCCTGTACCGTATTTTATTCTGTTTTCTTCAGCTATTTTTCGATAATTTGCAGGCATTTAACGACACCTCATAAGATTGTATTCTTGCTTTTTTACTGACGAAGTTCCAAATCTGTCGTAAATTTTTCGGTACTATTTTTTATCCTTTTTATACTTTAAATAAAGACAGTAATGTACGCTGAGTGGATTAGAAGGTTTCTAAGTTTTTTTGATTAAAGAAGTTATTCAGGTACTATAGTTTTATAATTCTTATCTCATATCTTAAAAATCAGCTACTTAATAGCAACTCTTTAATAATATTCCATTACTTTATTCTGTTAATGTGCTAGGCGGGGGTTGCCGAGTCAGGAAAAGGCGCGGGATTTAGGGTCCCGTCCCGTAGGGGTTCGAGGGTTCAAATCCCTCCCCCCGCATATTCTGTTCTCAAAATTTAATGTCTCTTAAGG
Organism: Desulfurellales bacterium; assembly: GCA_027035575.1. Classification (GTDB taxonomy): domain Bacteria; phylum Campylobacterota_A; class Desulfurellia; order Desulfurellales; family Hippeaceae; genus S144-51. The sequence goes on from JALVUQ010000026.1 coordinate 553, forward strand.
ATTTTCAAGAAAAGATGGCATATTAATCCCGAACTCACGAGCAAGCCTGTATTTCAGCCTCGAAGTGGCCATTTGCTTTATTTGGCTACTTAGTTTACCTGAAAACAACGAAATCAAATATTTCGAATTACAACGATAATAAAAACACACAACCTAGGAAAAATTAGCAAAAAAATATAATCCTCAAAAACACCTGCATGTCAAATGCGGGTATCCGAGATTTTTGCAAGCATAGCTGGAGAAGGTTCGTGGATGGGAAGGCCGTCGATTTTTATCAGATTTAGCGGATGCAACCTCTCATGCGAATGGTGTGACGAAAAACATGCGAGAACGGGTGAAAATTTAAGTGTAAGTGAGGTCGTCGAAAAACTGACAGAAATGAATTTCAGCATCAGAAGAGTGGTTATAACTGGTGGAGAGCCGCTACTTCAAAAAGAGAGTTGCGTAAAACTCATAACAGAGCTGAAAAAACTGAACTACGCCGTGATGATTGAAACAAACGGCACATTGCTCAACAGACTCAATCAGGAGGAGAAAGAAGCTGTTAGAAGCTGTGAAATAACCGTCAGCCCGAAACGGGGAAAAATCTCAGGAAATGCCATTAGGGCAGCAATAAGTCTCGCATCTCAGTTTAAGTTCGTCATCGGTGAAGAAGAAGGAGCGTGGAGGCTAGAAGATGTAAAAAAAGCTGTGGAGAAGTACGGAATAAGCAAAGAAGTAGTTTGGCTGATGCCCATGAGCGTAAACGATACGATAGATGATGAACTCGCAAGAGAAATATGGGAATTCTGCGTCAGAGAAGGTTACAACTACTCGGACAGATTGCATGTTAGAATCTGGAAAAATATCAGGGGTAAATGAGAGGTACGTAAAAATTTTAAATCCCGGATATCAGTCCTGACGACTCTGGAGGTGATTGCTTGCTGAAACTCATAAACTCAAAAATTGTTACCGGATTCAAGTTTAGCGGAGCTCACAAACTGAATCTGCCATACGAAAGCAAATGCTGCAGACTGCACGGACACTGCTGGAAGGTGGAAGTAGAGGTGGAGGGAAAAATACTGGAAGATGGTATGGTAATGGATTTTTCGGAGATTAAAAAGCTGAAAAGCAGACTCGACCACAGGTACCTCAACGACCTGATCGAACAGCCAACTGCCGAAAACATAGCGCTCTGGATAGGTGAAAGGGTTAAGGAGGCTGCAAAGGACAGAGAAGTCAGCAAAATAGTTGTCAGGGTGTGGGAGAGTGAAAATAGCTATGTCGAACTCGTCTTTTCTTCTGTTTGATTAGTTTGATTGTCCCAGCTAGTTTAACTCATTTATTAAAAATCTTTATATTTCCATATGCATCTAAGTGACTTAGTGTGAGGGTGTCAAGATAAACACCCCCAGTAGTTATAGAAAGCCATAAAACTCTCCAACCAGCTCTGCACAGAGTCAAAAGAACTCCTGAATGGAAATCTATTCCAGAATCTTTTCGTCCCTTAAACCTTGAAAAGAATTCTTCAACAGCATTTACCAAACGTGTCTGTATTTTAAACCAAGCCTTTGTAAAGCCTGTACAGAATCCTCTGTCAACGATGATTTCTGGCTTGTTTTCGTGCTTAAGAACTTCTCTCAAAACGTAAGCATGAAAGGAGCTTCTTCCTTCGGATGCCCATATAGTATTCCTTCGAATCAACATCTATTGCAGCCCAAACAAAGATCTGTTTCTTCTCCAGCTTTATCTTTGTTTCATCTATCGCTATTAACCTCCTTTTCTTCTTTCCCGCTTTAAGACTTTCTTGAGTCTGTGGTAGTAGATTCTGACTTATTCATGGCTTATTTCTTCAAAAAGTGATAGAAATTCACTTGTTTTTCTCAAAGACCAAAGAAGTATGGTAGAGCTGCTAATACCTTCAACTCTATACCTTTCTTATTCCTCTAAAGTTTGTAGCCTCAACATAGTCCACTAACTGCCTTTAGTGTGGGTTGCATGTCTTTTATTTAGTTTATTTATTTTTTATCCCTAAATTCTTGACACTCCCGTAGTTTCCAAGATCTGACTTAATTTTTTAATTTCTTATTATTTTTTATATTTATCTTTATATATACAATTCATTTATTTCGTATTTTGTTATAAAAATATTAAAATAGAATAAATTTATATTTTTTGTACCAGAAACAACAACTCTAAATATCCGTCAGAACAATTCGATGTAATGGAGAAGCGCGAAAAAAAGACTGAAATACCAAAAAAACTCCTGCAGGATTTAAGAGGCTATAAAATTGTTGGAAATCACTCGGCTGTAAAACTCTGCCTCTGGCTTAAGAAGTCGCTCAGAGACAGGGGCGTCTGCTACAAGCAGAAGTTCTACGGAATAAATTCCCACCGGTGTTTGCAGATGACACCCGCTCTCATATGCAATCAGAGCTGTGTTTACTGCTGGAGACCTCTAGACCTCCTGCCGGAAGTAAAGGGGTGGGATGAACCGGAATTCGTGGCTGAAGAGAGCATAAAGGCTCAGAGAGTGCTGTTAAGCGGTTTCGGCGGATTAAGCGACGTTAACAGGAGAAAACTCGAAGAGGCGAAGGTGCCAAATCAGGTGGCGATAAGCTTGATCGGAGAGCCCACGCTCTATCCGTTTCTCGACAGGCTGGTGGAGATTTTCAATTCAAAAGGAATGACTACATTCGTCGTCACGAACGGTACACATCCAGACGTTGTGGAGAAGATTGAACCATATCAGCTTTACATAAGCCTCACGGCTTACAGCGAGGAAAGCCACGCAATAATAAACAGACCTTCGAGAAACTACTGGGAGGAAATTCTGAAATCTCTTAAAATTCTCGCAAACAAGGATTGCAGAACTGTAATAAGACTTACATTGATAAAGGGGCTGAACATGGTTCCCGAAAACTTTGTGGAGCTGCTGGATATGGCGTCTCCGGACTTCATAGAGGCGAAAGCTTACATGCACCTCGGCTACTCTCGCATGAGACTCGAGAGGAGCGCCATGCCCTCCCACGACGAGGTCAGAGCTTTTGCAGAGGAGCTGGAAAAGCTGACGGGTTACGAAATCAAAAACGAGTCCAAGATAAGCAGAGTTGTTCTGCTTGCAAGGTAACAAACTGACCGTACGCAAATGTCACTAAACTTTAAAAATTTAAATAAAGCCAATCGCAAACGGTGGCGAGAGTGGTTTCATGTCTGAAACTGAAATTCCCAGAATCGTTAACGAAAAAGAGCTGGAGAACGTTTACAGAGAACTGGAAGAACTGGAAAAAGCGAGGGAAGAACTCATAAAACTCTGCAGGGAGCTTAGAATAAAATCCACAAAAGCAATCTCAAAAGCTCACGCTGGCGATGTTGAGGGTGCAGAAAATTTTTTGAGAGAGGCTGAGGAGATACTTAATCAGGTGCTCAGATACAGGCAGTATCCTTTTTACAGGCCCATATCTGGCGAGGCTATGCAGGAGTACGTCGAAAGTGTTGTTTTTCTGAGCTTTTTGAAGAGAGAAACCGCTCCAGACTTTGCGGATCTGGAAGCACCTTACATACTGACCGGTTACGCCGATGCCGTAGGCGAAATAAGGAGGCACGCTCTCGACCTCATGAGAGAGGGCATGGTGGAGAGGGCTGAGGAGTGCCTGCACGCCATGGAGGAAATCTACAGCCACCTCATTCAGTTCAGCTTTCCCGAAAAAATAGTTCCCGGTTTGAGACACAAAGTCGATGTTGCCAGAAATTTAATAGACAGAACGAAGTCGGATCTGCTTTCGGCGAAGCTTATAAGCCTGCTGAAGGAGTGAAACCATGGAGCTGCTCGCTTTTATAGTAACGGTCATTCTC